>CAYQRU010000085.1:5276-17145 GCA_964419945.1 uncultured Bacteroidales bacterium
TTGGAGCTGAAATAACTGGAAAACGGGCATCAACAATAACAACATCCTGGTCATTTTCGATTCTCAGCAATGAGGAGAATCCATTTTCGAATATACACCTGGTGAAGGCATTGTCTGGATCCACCAACCCATTACCCCAAACAAATACCCCAAAAATCATGTTTGAAAATGCAGCATCCCTGGCCGAAATAATACCGCCATCCTTAACAACAAAATTGAATTGTCCTTTTCCGTCAGATGTAACAACGGCGTTGTTTGAAGGAGAACCAAGTATTTCAATGACACCTCCCTGAACCACAAGTTCGCGGGATGTCGTAATACGGAGGATTGCGCCTTCGGTAATTGAAAGAGTACCACCTGACTCAACATAAGAATGAAGGGAAGTCAGGGTTTTGCCAGGCATTAACCTCAATATTCCTTCATCAACGGATAATTCGCCGTTAATTGAGGCATTTGAGGTCAGGCTCACTGTGGCACCGGACGTTTTATTCACTGTGAAATTAAACAGCGTTCCGCTACTCATACTCAGCTCTGTATTGATGTCACCATACATTTCAACAGTTCCTGCTGAAGGGACGAAATCAGCACGGTTACAGAAAAATCCGCCAGAAGTGCGGATGGTGCCGCCTGTAATATCTAATGTTAGTGTATTCGGCGACATTGAATTTACGTTGATTCCCTGTTCTTTGAAATCAAGTGTGCCGTCAGACATATATAACATGGCGTCTGCACCATAAGGCCATTGGCTCCAGCCATTGCCGCCATAGACATTCACTGTACTTCCGCCCGTGATCCACAAATTTCCGCCCAGGTCAACACGCTGGTAGATGTCCTGATACAAATTCACCGTTGCGCCTGATTGTAATTCAAGATCAGCAAAAATCCCGTCGTCGGCAAGGTCATTTGCAGTAAACACTCCACCATTGGACACTTTGAGCATTCCGGAAGTAAAGTCGAAACTATTGCAAACTACCTGTTTTGAATTGATAAGAATTACTCCTGCGCCTTTGTTGATCTCAATAATGTTGAAAGTTTCATCTGAAAAAATTTCCGAAATCCCACTGCCATTAAAAACTACCCGACTGTTTTCTTCAACGAAAGCGGCGCTTCCAATCCAGTTTACCCATCCGTTTTGCACATTGATCCTACTGCTTCCGGCATTAAATACGCCGGATGAAATACTGATTGAGCCCCTCACATTCAGCACATTTGAATTCACCGTACTGATAGTTACGGTTCCTGACTGATTAAAATCGAGGTTGTACAAATAGTCATTCACATTTGGTTGGATGTATTGATCAGTACCGCTGAAAACTATGCGCGACCATTCGATTTCAAATGTGCCATAACTTACCAGGTTGTTTTTCAGATCAATATTTAACCCGGAAGAGGCTTTAAATTTTGCTCCGGTTTCAGTGCTCAACGATCCGGTAACCTTTAGCGGTTGTGTTGAAGTTGCAGCAAAATCAATAGCTGACGCGGAAGTTTTATGCGAAACAAGATTGTAAAACCAACTGTTGGAGGAGTGATTGGTAATACTTTTATCAACAGAACCTCTGAACCTGACACCGCCATTGTTCAACTGCACATTTGAACCTGTATTGAAGGTGAAATTGCCATACACTTGAATTTCGGTGTCATGATCGTTCATGCTGGCTGTTGATCCTGAATTCCAGTTGAGGTCGCCCATCACCACAAACCTTGAAAGTTCGTAGTTCATGGTCAGGTGACCTTCGATTACTGCATTTCCGCTGACAGTAAGGGTTGGGTCGTTGATGGTGAGGGTTCCGTTCAGTGTCAGGTTATTGCAGGCGGCATTGTTGTTGATTACCGGCATGTAGGGTGCGCTCACAGGAATGGTTACATTCACCGCTGATGTAGGAACTACTCCATCGTCCCAGTTTCCTGCAGTATGCCAGTCAGCTGAAACAGCACCCGTCCACAGCCCGGGCTGGGTTACTGTCCAGTCAATGCGGTTATAGGGGTCATATTCATAAGCCGGACCAGCGTATGTGCCGGTAGCATCCCTGAATGTGATACGGCCTGCATTATTGGTTTTGGCAACCGTGTTGGTAGGGGGTAAAGTTGGGAAATTTGCCCCCCTGATGGTTAATTCCTGGCTGTTATTTAAAAAGATATATGTACCCTGTCCGTGACTAAATGTGCAATAATCGAAAGGAAATGAGGGATCAATGATAGCGTTGGGGGATAAAATGATATTTGCTGAATATTGAAATTTGGCATATTTTGCAGCAATTGTGGCTCCATTATTTACATTAAAATAATAGTAAAAACTACCCGACCGGGTAACCGTCGCCTGGTTTGCTGATGTCCCGGTTGCCTTAAATACACCACCGCTGTTCACATTTACCGACATATCGGTTGCAATTTTTAGCTGCCCGCCTTCTCCAAGGCTAAATGTTCCGCCATTTTCCACATACATATGCCCGTCCTGGTTGATGATTTTATTCACAGCGCTCAGGGTTCCGCTGGCAACTTCAATGCTTACCACAGTTATGTTGGTATTAACACTAACAACTCCTGACGGTCCCTTATTTATTTTTATATCTCTCAAAGTACCGGCAGACTGCTCGAGAGAAACATTATTTGAACCATACAACTCCAAAACTCCTCCGACGGGCGTAAAATCAGCTCTGTTGCAAAAGAAACCGCCGCTTGTGCGGATGGTACCACCTGTAATATTTTCGGTGATTGAATTTGGTGACAGGTTGGTTAAAGTAATGCCCTGGTCTTTAAAATCGAGTGTTCCAGCATTCATCGTAATGGAAGCATTTGCCCCTGAAGCCCACTGACTGGCTCCATTACCACCGTAAACATTAATGGTTCCGCCATTGGTAAAGGTAAGACTCCCGTTCAAATCAACATATTGATACATATCCTGATACAAATTTATTATACCTCCGGGATTCACATAGAAACCTCCATAAATTCCGTTCTCGTATAGATCGTTGGCTGTAAATGTTCCGCCGAGTACGTCAATTGATCCAATGGTCCAATCATATTGTGCGCAGTTTACAGACCCTGAATTTAACCTGAATGAACCACCTGATGCTTTGGCTACCTCAAGAATATTAAAGGTTTCGTTGAAACAATACTGATGATAATTGCCGCCATTGAAAATTACCCTTCCCGTTCCGGGATTGAATGAGCCTGCTCCGGCATTGTTTGTCCAGTCGAGCTTTGCCTGAATGGTGTAGCTGTTTGAGTTGAAAATGCCGCTGGTAAGGAAAAAATTCCCATTTAGAACAACAGGCGAAGTCAGGTTTACAATTTGTGCCCTGGTTTCCTCCTTCAAAACTTCACCGGTTTCACGATCAAAGGTAGGATAGGTAATTTTACGGTGGTCTCCATCCTTCGAAAATGTTTTGTTGATTTTTAATCCATAAAGTGCTGCTGTGCCAACACAATACAGGCTGGCATCGGTGGGACCATACATCTCAATGGTTCCACCGGTTGGGTTGAAATCTGACCTGTAATTACCAAAGTTTTTAGCCGTTTTGATGGTGCCGCCGGAAATGTTAGATGTTAATATTGCTGTTGCTGCATTCACCCTGATTCCGGTTTCTGCGAAATTCAAAACACCTCCGCTCATGGTAAGAGATGCACTTTGCATATATGGCCAGTAGCTGTCGGTCGTGCCACCGTAAACATTGAAATTGCCTCCACTTATGTTGAGGGTAGTTCCCTGAAGGTCAACATAACCATCATCATTGGTGAGGTTGATGGTTCCTGTTCCCGAAAGGGTGTATTTTCCAAAAATACCGTTATCAGCCAGATCGAATGCTGTGAAGGCTCCTGCTGATACATTTATTCTACCTGCAGTCCAGTCGTACTGGTTACATGTAACCTCAACCAGTCCGTTATTAATGATCAGATCACCGTATGCATTGTTCAATTCCAGAATATTAAAGTTTTCTGAGTTTTGAATGATGTTATCGTAATCCCTGCCCCCACCTTTATTAATAATCACATTAAAAACCACCCTACCTGTCCCCTCTGTAAAATAGGCAGGTCCAGCCGTATTAATCCAATTTCCGGTAACATATACCGTGTTGTTTTGCGGGTTAAAAGTACCGTTCTGGATAGTCAGATTTCCAAGAATCCTCAGGCTGTTGTTCAGGGTAGCAGTTCCGTTGCAATTGATGGTCAGATTGTTAACATTGTTGCCTGTGGTGGCCATCTGAACGGATTGCGTTGCTGTTGTTCCTTCAAGAGACATAGTTCCCTGGTAAAAATTGATCAAACCATCAATATTAATGTTTCCTTTTATAATCGCAGAGATGTTATATCCGCATGTAAATGTATTGCCAGCATCTATTTGTAATCCGTTGTTAATGTTCAATACCACAGAAGAAGAACCAATGGAAGTAGTGGCTGTGGAGGTTTTGCTCAACCCAAGCGAACCAAATTTACATCCGGCGCTGTTGCTGTTAAGTACCGAATTGCCGGTTCCGGTAAAGGTTACCCAGCAATATCCCATATCAATGGATGAACCGGACGAAAATGTCCAGTTGCCACTAACCTCGCAACGGGCATTGAGTCCAGTTGCAAGTGTCGATGTCGAATTCCATACCACATTTGTTGCTACAATTTTTCCTGATTTTGAAAGATGACCGCCAATGGATAGCCCTCCGTTAAAGGTAGCTGTTCCGGCAACTGTGAGTTGAGCATTGGCTACACTGGTGGCAATAATAGTTAACAGAGCACCGGAATTCACTGTTAAATTGTCACATACTGGTGTTGATGTTCCGCTGATCAGGGGCTGGTTTGCCGGAGCTGATGGAATAATCACATTGTCGCTGGCTGTTGGAATGCCGACTGGAGACCAGTTTCCGGCCAGGTTCCATGCTGTGCTTGTAGCGCCTGTCCATGTTTTTTGCGAAAATGCCGCTGTGGCAAGCAACATTACTGCAATTGTCAGAAGTGTTAATTGTTGTTTCATAGCTTGTTTTTTTATTGGTTTATAAAATTTTAAAATCCTGATATGCTGAAATCTTCTTCTGTGTCGTACTGAATGAATGTATTTCGCAGGTGGTGGTGCCTTTTTTGCACCATTGAATAAATTGATCCAGATCAGACTCCTCGCCTTCTGCTTCAATAATTACTTGCCCCGGCAGTTCTGATACCTGGCCGTTTATTCTCATTTGGTTCGCACCCCATAGCGCATACAGCCTGAAACCTGTATTTTCAACCCTTCCGGAAATGACCAATTGCAAATGCCTGACCATGTTGCTGAAATTTTCGGTAAAATTAGAGTCGGGAAATACCATTGTCCAACTTTTTGCAATAGACAAATAATAGACAAGTTGATAATTGTTGTGATGCTGTGATGCTGTGATACAGTGATGCAGTGCTGCAGTAATGAAGTGGTGGAGTAGTGGAGTGGTGGAGTGGTGGAGTATTGGAATGAAGGAGATCGAAGGTTGAAGTTACCTTTTGCAAACTGCAAGCTGCTTGTTGCCAACAATTTTCTTTAATCTTGGAATTTGGGTCTTGAATCTTCTCACATTCTGCTCACCACCTCATCCAGCGAAGTTTCAGATTCAAGGTTCAATTTCTTTCTCAGTCGGTAGCGGTGCATATTCACAGATTCGGGGGCAACATTCATCAGGCGCGATATTTCCTTGGTCGAGAGGTTGAGTTTCAGGTAAGCGCATAACTGAAGGTCGTGCGGTGTCAGGCTGTCACATTTCTGTCTGAGGTTATCAAAAAAAGATCTGTGCAACGTTTCAAAATGTATTTTAAACTGATCCCACTGATTATCAAGATCGGTTTGGCGGTCAATTTCGGCGATCATCTCTCGGGCAGCGTTAAAAGTTTCTTCCGTACTTTTTGACTTAACAAGCTCAGCAAGTTTTTTTAACTTCCCGAAAACCTCATTTTTATTGGCTATAAGCATCGCAGCCGCTGTGAGTTCCTGTTTTTTCTGCTCGAGGTTTTTCAGGTGAAGATTTTTAATTTCTTCTTCAGCAAACAGCAATTCTTTCAGATGTGTATTTTGGTCTTCAGCCGATTTCAGTTTCAATGCAGTGATTTCAGTTTCTTTGGCATGTATTTCCTCACTTTGCCTGAACGATTTTCGTTTCAAACGAAAAAGTACGAAAAATAATATGGCCAGAATGGTCAGCGCTAAAATAACGACTATAAGTGCCTGGATTCTGATTCTGCTGATTCTTTCCCTGTCCCTGAGTATCTGATTTTCTTTTTCTTTCATCTCAGTATCATACCTGGTCTGCATTTCAATGATTTTTGAAGCACTTTCTTCGTTATACACTGAATCGTTCAGTGCCTGATATTGATTGGCAAATTCTAAAGCAGCCTTATAATTTCCACTTTCGCTATAATATTCCTGAAGGTTTTGGTAATTGCTGAGTATCAGTTTTCTCAATCCAAGCCTTTGGGCTATTTCAAGACTTTTGATAAAATGATTTACAGATGAATGATCATCCTGGTCGAGTTTCAATGATCCGATGTTGTTATGTGCAATGGCTTCGGTTTGCTGGTCGCCTGTCTGATGTGCAAGCTCAATGGTTGATATGAAATATGCTGAGGCTCTTGTGTAATCTTTTTCTTCTTTTGCAATCAGGCCAAGATTATTTCTAATCTTCAGAAGCCCGGGGAAGTCAGATTTCAATTCTTCCTTGATGGCCGACGCGTCAAGGAAATATTTTTTTGCCTCATCCAGTATTTTCAGTTCGTAATATACAATGCCCAGGTTGTGCAGCACATTGGCTTCTTCTTTGCGGTTATTACTAATCCTGTGGTATTCGAGTGATTGTTTCAGGTATTCAATGGCCTTATCGTAATTCTTTTGCCTGATTTGAATATGGCTCATATTCATCAGCGCGATGCCAGCAAGATTGGAATTTCCGAGAGCATCAGCTCTTCTCAGAGCATTGTAGAGGTATTCTGAAGCTTCTGCATGCTTTCCCTCCAGGTAGCAGAGAGTCCCCAGGTTTATCATGTTGTTGGTAATGCCCACCGAGTCTTTTAATTGCTCTCTGATCTTTAAAGAATGTTGAAAATTTTCGCGGGCTGATTCAAAATCTTTCAGATCAAGAAAAACCTGTGCAATGCTTGTATAGGTTTTGGCTACCTCTTCAAAAGCCTGTACCTTTGTATATATCTTAACGGCCATCGCAGCATCTCGCATAAAATCTGCGGTGTTTCCCCGCCTGCGTTCTATCTGACTGTAGTTAAAGTAGCAGTCGCCCTGCTTTTTTAGCATACCATTCCTGGTGGCAATCAGTAAAATACTGTCGATGATTTGTCGTGCTTCATCAAACTTCTTTGCTTTAAGATAGTCGTTTGCCACACCCGTAAGTCTGGATATCGTGAGGGAATCATCATCAGAATGTAATGCAACACTGGCAAATGCAAGGCATGAGAAAGAAATGCATGTAATCAAAGCACAAAGAACTACTTTACTCAGCAGATAGAAACGTATGAATAGTAACATTTTATATTCTTTATGAACACAAAAAGGAGTGTATGTTTACAACGGGTAAAAATAGTAAAAAGCTGGCAGAATACTTGCTCAATGACACTTCTCCACCGGATGCAAACACCAGCAGGTGTCACTCACACTGTTGATTAAATTGGATGCTGAAAAACGGACTCACAATACTCCAGCCATTCTCCAGCTCATTTCTTATTATCAGTTATCAGAATTTCCGGCTCTTAAATCATTGATTACCTTTAAAGACTACCATCTTATGGTTCTGATCAAGCCAGGCATTGATCATATTCCTGAAAGCAATGTAATCGTTCGGACTGATAATCGTCTCATGGAGTTGGATTTCTCTTGCAATGTCAATTTTGTTGGATTTGGATTTGAATTCTATACTGACAAAGCCTGCTTTACATTCGAGTCGTTGGTTAACGTCCATGTTGACAAACATGTAGTCCTTGGGTAGTGTGATGGAGTAATGGTATTTTTCTGCGATAGGATAAGGTATTACTAAAGGATCTTTCCGTCTGCTGTCAAGGTAACTGATACGCCATTGATCAAAGCCTGTGTTCAGCGAGGGTAGCGTCCAGCGGTAATACCCTGAGGTTTCAGAAATAGCTTTGTCAGATTCCAGTACCAGGTTGAGCTTTGACCCGTGTATATGGCTGTCTGCTGTTCGAATTGATTCACTGTCTTTAAGTAAACCACCGGTCAGAAATGTTCTTAGGCTGCCTTTGTCATTCAGCAGTGCAAAAAAAGGATTGGCAATGCCTGTAAGCTCTGTTTCAGCTTGTCCTTCAGGTTTTAAATCGGTGCCGAAAACAAAATCTGAACTGAAAATGATCATATTCTTGTCTGATCCGGGTGTCACTACCTCAACTTTTTCCCGGATAAGAGGAACGATCACATCATGGCTCAGACCATACTCCAGCGTTTGATTTTCGGATGAAATGGCTGAAAGATAGATGGTTCCGGAAGTTTTGGTGCGAACTAATACGGCTGCATCATTGAAAAGGGAAAGGTTTCCTGCACCAGGATCAACAAATTGACGGGAGCCAATCATTACAGGTTCAGCACTGAAGTCAGCCTGACGGAGCAGTGCGGCGAGAAGCAAAACTTTTTCAAATTTACTCCCCCCATTGCTCTCCCAAACCATATCCGGGGTTCGAAACCGGTAACCGAGCCAGGAAGGCTCGTATCTTTCGTAAGCAATATGATTAACCACTTCCTGTTGAATGGCAAGCATAATCTTGATCTCACCATCATGCACGGATCTGATACTGTCGGCAAATTTTTTCATTTGCTGATTGGCAGACAGAGTAAAAGCGGGTTGTTGTGTAAGCCATTTTACCACATTATCCATGCTACCGGCAGTGCTGAAAGTTAAACGGGGTGCACCGTGAAGATACTTTCCCCGAAAGGACTCTTTAGCCGCAGCCTGTAAACCGTTAAATTTCCAGGTATACACCTTTTGATCGCCTGTTGTCTGGATTTCCGGTGCCGTTCTTAATCCGGACATCTGGTGATGCAATTCAATCATGGCAGGAATCCTGATGATGACCTCCATTTCTTTTACCGGTGAAGATTCTTCAATGATCTCGGTTCCCATCAATCCTGGTATGAAATCCCGAGCTGAGGTAAGGGTGTAATCGAGAAAAATGGTGGCGCCAACCTCGAGTGCTGTATGTGTTACAACCATCTCCCGCAGGTGGTTGGCTGTAGACGATAATGCTGCATTTCGTGGAAGTACTTCATTAAAGGCGTTTTCAGGGGTTACTATTTTTTTCCCATCAGCCATGATGGTATAGGCGTCGTTGATTTTAAGTTTTTGGAAATGAGGATTGTAAATAATAAAAGTCTCGCCATACAGCCTGTTGAACGATAAATGTGTCAGAAGGCGGAGTTGCTTGAATTCACGGAAACTGGTGCTCCCATCATCGTGGAGGGTATATTCACGAACGAGTTTTTCAAACACAGCATCAGCATTTTCGTCCTGGGCAATGGCAGGATGAAGGATAATAAAGGCGGCGATAAGCAGGAAACAGAACTTCATTTTTATTGATATTTGAATTTATTACATCAGGATACATTCGGCAATATTACTTTTTCAGTATGATGGGCGATTCGGCCATGTTTTTCTGAGCTTTCACGGCTGCTCTAACTTCCGGCCAGTCCCGGGGTTCGTACACCCTTTTTTTAAGTGTGATTTGCTGTGTAAGCAAAATGGCATTGTCTTTTAATTCATAACCACCTTTGTAATTTGAAATTTCGCCGCTGGTTGTGGTGTTCACTTCCGGTAATACCGGACTGAAAATTTCAGGGAAAACGACAGATTCCTCCAATACAACCATCCTGCTGCAACGGTCGCGGAAATTGAATTTACGGGTTTCAATATCTGTATTCAGAGAAAGATGACCCATTGCGCGGCCCATAAAATTGCCTGCCAGCAAAGGAGTGAAAATCATTTCATCAGAACCAGTGAAAGCGAATCCGGGAATCCGGTAACTCATCGTGATGCTGATTGGGGCCGACAGGTAATCCACAGGATCTCCATAATTCATTGCTGTAATTTCTGCTGAAGGATATATGCGCAGCAGTTCGGCTTCAACACCTTTATTCCATTCCGATTTGTAATCACGTGTAAAAATGCTTCTCACAGCAGCATCGGTTTGTCCTTCCGCAATGAGAGTCAGATGTCCTTCAAGAGTCCCATCCTGTTGCAGGATTGATTTTGCCTTGATTCTAAGAAAATGATTTTCCGGAGGTGATAAAGGTGTGATTGCCAGGTCTGCGCCTTCAGGCAATCCCATCAGGTAATGCTGCTGTTGTTCGGCACTCGACCATAATTCCCTGATAAACGGAACCCAGGTAGGATCCAGCAGATGATATTTGCCGTCCGAAAGTTTTACTACAGTCACACTATGGTTGAAATGGTCAGCCGGTATATCTTCGATGCGCGAACCGGCCATAGTCATGGCAGCATAGGATTCAAAACCAGCGATCCGTAAAAAAGAGATCAGCAAGGCAGCTTTGTCTTTACAGACCCCACAGCGGTCGCGGAAATTCATTGATGTATTGTGCAGTGTGAATCCTTCGCCTGGGCCCATCGAAATACCGGAGTAGCGCATGTTGTCTGCCACCCAATGTGTGAGAATGGAAACACTGTCCATTTCAGTTTTGGCATTTTTAAGTAATTCCTTGACGAACGCTTCAGCTTCGGGGGTTGGATCAAAACTGCCATAATCCTCATTTACAGCATAAAACCAGCGTGATTTGGCTTCCCAGTCAGGACTTGTGGTGAGTAGTAATTTCGGGGCAACATCAAAAAGATCAGCCATATTTGCTTCCCTTTTAACAGGTAGCAGGTTTTTCTTTGCAAATGTATACACATGCCTGCCGTCAATGAAACGCAACGAGGCTTCACATTCGCCATGATAAAACTGAAATTGCAAAGGTTTATCGGCGGGCAAATGTGTTGTATATACTTTTTCTATCACAGGATGTTCGCTCCAGAAGGGAACAATATCGTAGTAATGGCCACGCATTGGCGGAATGAAACGTTCTTCGTCGTCGGCAAGCAGCAGGGCATAGGTAAAACCTTTTTTAAACGCTTTCACTTCGACAGCATCGCCAGGTTCGAGCCTCCCCACTTCGATCATTTTTTCACGGGCGCCCCAGTAGATGGCTCTTGCCGGTGCAGGATAATCGCGCACATCAGCAAGGTCAAGATTCTCGGTATCTCCATTTGTCTTGTGAATTCTTACCATCAGGATTTCGAGGGCGGCAGAAAGCGGATCGTAATCCATTTTTATGACACGCTGATCGCTGGCGCCTTTCGGAGTTAACACCTTAATGAGCTGGTGCATGTGGAAATAACTCAATCCGGTTTCCTGAACATCAACCCGGGTGCTGTCAAAAACTACAAGAAGATTACTTCCTTTATAATCTGACGCATTGCCTGAGTTTTTTAACAGATCACGAATGGGATCGGCACCTGCCAACCCTGTCACGAAAAATAAAGCCAGTATTAATACAAACGTTTTGGGCATAGGAGGAATATTTGATTTTGAGCGGCTAAAGTAGGCAAATTTCAGGAATACATTGAATGACAGGAGAGGTGCTGTATATATTTTAACCCACACCCGGCAGTTCGATCACACCGGATGGATAGAATATTCCGGAATCTGCATGGTTGGTTCACAGAAGTATAAGGCAGAAATCTATCCCCAATACAAGTAAAATTTAAAATCAGCAGTATATGAAAGTTCCCTTTTGGGGATCTAAATGATTCACAGATAATTATTTACATTTACAAAAACAAAAAGCCGCTGTGAAGCGGCCTGTAAAAATCTGCTGTCAATAAATATCAGGGTTCCTAACGCTTGTCTAACATTTCGT
>CAYQRU010000086.1:0-4287 GCA_964419945.1 uncultured Bacteroidales bacterium
ATGACTTGTTTCGCACTGAAAAATAAAGGCAAGCACAGAAAGATTGATACCGCACAAAAAGTGCCGGGATTAAGCTGTTGATTAACAACTATTTGAAAACCATGCTTCTATTGTGGCTATTTGGTAAAAAATGGTTTTAATACTTTTCGATGGAGATTCAGGGCTGTCGGCCCATGTTCACTGCTAAAGTCCAAAATTCAAAGCCCCAAGAGCCAAGTCCCAAATTCCAAATCTCAAGTTCCAAATTCCAAATCTCAAATCTCAAATTCCAAGTTCCAAATCCGACCTGTTCGCCGTGGCGGAAATCCAAAATCCGAAATCGAAAATCCGAAATCCGAAATCCGAAATCCGAAATCCGAAATCGGAAATCCCAAGCCCCAAATTCAAAGACCCAAATTCCAAATCCCAACACTGCATTTCTGCATCACTGCATCACTGCATCACTGCATCACAGCAATACCGCATCACAGCAACACCATCATGCATTCTCACCGCAAACTGATCATTACTTCAAGCCTTCTGGCTCTTGTTGCCATACTTGCTGGCTTCTGGTTTCGTTATGCAGGCATTTGGCTTGTCAAGGGAGATGTTACTGAACCAGCCGATGCCATTGTGATTTTGATGGGCAGCCCGGCCGACCGTGTACTTGAAACATTCGACCTGTATGCTGCCGGACTTGCAGGTAAAATCATCATGGTCAATAATATACAGGTAGGAAGAGAAGCATTGGAAGAACGGGGGGTTTCCATACCCCGCCAGTCGAAACTTTCCATCAACGCGCTATCAGAGCTAGGCATCCCGGACAGCCTGATGCTGATCCTTCCGGGTGATGCTGCCAGCACCCGCGATGAAGCTGATACCATAGCTGCTTATATCATTGCATACGAACCAGATATTAAATCGGTGATACTCGTTTCGTCAGCTGCCCATATGCGCAGGGCTTCGATGATCTTCAGGGATGCTTTTAAAGACCACCAACTCGAAATCAGGGTAATGTGCGCTCCCAGCAAATATTCTGGATTTTATCCGGAGCAATGGTGGAAGTACCGCGAAAACGCCAAAGACGTTTTTCTCGAGTATGTAAAGATCGCAAATTTCCAGCTCTACGAAAGGTGGTAGGCGAGGACAAAGTTCAAAGTCCCAAGCCCCAAATTCAAAGCCCCAAGATCCAAGGCCCATCCCGCACCTGCGGGACATTCGGCGGACAGGTCACTGTAACACTCCAATACTCCACCCGTCATCCAACCCGCCTCCGGCGAGGCAAGCCACTGCAAAACTGCAACACTGCAACACTACAACAATCCATCTGCTCTGTTTGCCCGCCATAAGGATGCCCGCTTAAAGAATGCATTCCGATTATTTCATGCCACAGAATGTCTTCAAGGCTCCGTAATCCATTGTTAGACGAACCTTGGAAAAAGTGTCATAACTTTGCACTTTTAAGAACCAAAAAATGCACTATCTATACATAAAATGGAATTTCACACATTGAGTTACCTATAAATAGTTCTTTTCGGTGTATTTCTGTTTTAAATCGGTATTTATTAATTTATATTTGACATTATTATACATATTATATATTAATTCATGAATCCACCACGGCGGACAGGTTCGTGGCCAATCTTTCATTATAACAAACGAACCAATCAATTCCTTAATAATCTTTTTACAAATTAAGGCATTCAGCTGAAACTCATTCGATTTTTTATACCCCATGAAGCGTATTTTTGACTTATCAGCCGCAATAACAGGTTTAATCATATTGTTACCACTGCTGATTCTTGTGGCACTGTTAATAAAACTTTCTTCTCCAGGTCCGGTTTTATTCCGGCAAACACGCATAGGTTATGGCGGTAAATCCTTTACAATCCTGAAGTTCCGTTCGATGCGTCTAAACGATTCAAAGGTTTCTATCACCCTGAGCAACGACGACCGGATCACACCAACAGGAAGATTTATCCGCAAAACCAAGATTGATGAACTGCCCCAGCTCTGGAACATCCTCAGGGGAGATATGAGTGTGGTGGGTCCCCGTCCCGATGTTCCGGGATATTCAGATCAGCTCAAAGGCGAAGACCAAATTATCTGGACAGTGCGACCCGGCCTTACCGGCCTCGATTCGCTAACTTATCCCGACGAGCAATCCATCCTCGACAAGCAGGTAGATCCGCAGGCGTATTATGACGAGGTGCTTTGGCCGGCTAAAGTCGCCATCAATGTGGTTTATGTGAAAACGCGCTCCATGCATTTGGATATCAGCATTCTCCTGCGAACACTTTTCAGGAAATGGAGAAGGCCGGAGCAATAATAAGATCAATCATCCATAAAGGGATTTCATTTCAGAAATAATTATCTTTTGTTATGCTAAAAACTTACTATCAGAAATTCAGGAAGCTCTACTCCGGCACTTATGGCTTTGTTATTGACATTGCGTTGTTTTCTATTATCACTTATGCTTTTCATGTGCTGTGGTGGGATTTTGCAGCATTTATCAAATCATTTACTGCTGTAAGCGCAACAGCCGACTGGCTGGCAGAACAGGTTTTTATTTCAAGCCTGTGGATCAACCGGAATATTCTGGGTTTGCATGTAAGTACGGAAGCAGGTAACTATATGTGGTTTTCAAATGGCGGGTACGTTCAGGTAGTAGAAAGTTGTTCCGGACTGAAGCAGTTTTATCAGATCCTGGTGCTGTTCGTTTTGTTTCCCGGCCCATGGAAACACAAATTATGGTTTATTCCTGTGAGTATATTGATTATGCATGGTGTAAACACTATGCGTATCGTGGTTTTATCGGTAATGGTGGTATGGAAACCCGGTTACTGGGATTTCGTTCATGAATGGATTCTGCGCCCCTTCTTCTATGTGGTAATATTTATGCTTTGGGTATGGTGGGTTGAGGTATTCAGAAAGCGGAAAACAGCCAGGGTAGCTGCAAGCTGAAAATAGACTAGTCAAGCTTCAGTATGGGCAGGTTTTCAGTGTTTTTGAGAAAATGCCTGGCCGCTTCACCCACCGGAATAAATTTGTACCTGGTGAGCAGATGCGATAATTTGGGAACTGTTGTCCTGTTGCCCAACCTTCCCATGATGTTCCTGTAAAATGGCAGTTTTGAGGTGAAGGGTACGGCGGGATCAAAATCGCGGGGATGGAAATAAGCCATGTTATACCCGTGACTGCCATACATGTAATCAATTATTTTGAGAGGTAACACGCGGAAATAGCCGCTTCCGGTATAAACCCAGTTTATCCCAAAACTATGTGCCTGGTTCAAAGGAAGTTCCAGGATTTTTTTTGCCTTGTACTCAAAATAAAAAGGTGTTTGGGGAATTTTCTCCGATCCTACCCTGCGCATTGATTTTGATGAACTGCTGATCGTGATGCCATGTTTCAGCAAAATGGGAATGCACCAACCGGTGTTTTGTCCGAACGAAAATCGTGGTGCCCGGTACTGATGGATATCTTTTCCAGTGATCTTCTGCAATAATCTCAGTCCGTTGGCGAGGTCTTTCTCAAAAGCATCCGGTCCCTGTTTTTCAGGCAGGTGGTGATAATAGGAATGATAACCGATCTCATGACCTTGTTCTGCAATACGTTTCACAACTTCCGGATGTTGCTCAGCCACCCATCCCAGGACATAGAAAGTACCTGTTGTATTGTGTCTGGCAAGAAAACTCAGGATAAGGTCAAGATTGTTCCCGATGCGGCTTTCCATTCCAGACCATTGTGAAATTTCAATCTGTGAGGACTCATAACTCAGAAACCAATTCTCAATGTCAAAGCTTATAATATTCATCCTCATTGGTTTAATATCAAATCTTAATACACCCACTTAGCTATGTAATTACCGAACTTATTACCGACCGGGTATGGCAGGTGTTTCCATATTTTTCTGATCCAATCCAGTTTTCTCAGGTTGACTGAAGGCTGTGGATAGACAAGCCATCGCAGGGCAATATCATAGGTTTTCCATTGCTGCTTAAACAGATGCACACCGCTTCCCCTTGTACTCTGGCCAAAACTGTATGTATGGCAGCCAAGTTCAACAGCATGGGCAATCATTTCGCTATGCAGGATATAGGAAGGGTATAAACGTTGCCATGGCTGAAGTGTTGCAAACCATCCGTTTTCATAGAAGCCCCGGTATGCGTGATTAAAAGCCCCACCAATGACTTTACCCTGGTAACGCACCAGGAAAATCCCGGTCCAGGCATGATCATAATCTTTCAGCATCGTTTCAAAAAAACGGCGTGGCAGTGCTCCTGAACCGATACTTCGGATATGACG
>CAYQRU010000086.1:4387-16612 GCA_964419945.1 uncultured Bacteroidales bacterium
TGATGCAGGTGTGCTACAATGGTTTGATCCGTGTTGTTGCTTCCATTTCGTACGAACAAAGCGCCATAACTGAAATGTGGCAAAGAGACAAGACTTTTTCCGGTACACACGAGTGAGAGTTGCAGATCGGGTGTTGGCCTCATGAGCATTGGCTTCCAACTAAAAACTTTTGAGATGATTCCGGGCATGCTGGGGTGGTGTGTGATGAAAGCCGGGATTCCGGGTATGCCCGTAAAAGGCTGAAAATCATTGTTCATGGTAATATCATGCAATGGATTTCCGTTGGAATTACAATCGCATTTACGGTATGATTGCTGAAGGCGCAACCAGATGCCGGCCAGACTTCCAATACCGGCAAAAATCAACAGGTAATAAAAGGCTTTGGCAGGTGAAATTAAAAAATGCAGGAGAAACTCTACCCAGTAAGCATGGGTGATCATAATCACCAGCGTCCAGAAAGAAAGCCTGCGCCATTTTAATGGACAATGACCGAGTGTACTAACGATAGTAAACGCCATAACTGTGTACATTGCTGTTGTGAAAAGTGCGATGAGCCACAGTTTGCTTTCGATGAAAGCAAGTGAACCTGCAGAAAAACGCAGAAAGCCTGAAATGACAAGCATTGCGGCTATCCATATCAGGTCTTTTATAATTGTTCGCTGTGCGTTCAACAGGTAGAATTTTTATGCAAATTTAACGAAAAGCCCATATTTACAAGCAAACAGCAAAATCATCGTACAATGGCATCCGATCGTACGCATTTTAAATCGCTATCTTTGCCGCCATATTACAATAAACACGCTTGATTTCATGTTATAATCACCGGTGGTTTTTTGCAATCGCCGGGCAATAAATTTGTTATTCGCTGCTTCATGAGTTTTGTCAGATTTCTATTCAGCAAGGTTTTCTTCAGGCATCTTCTGATGGCTGCCGGGATCACACTGGCCCTGATATTCATTACCTGGAAAGGACTGGCTATCTACACAAGGCATGGAAAAAACATTGTGGTTCCGGACTACACGGGGATAACTCTTACCGAAATTGAATACTACCGCATGGGGCATGAGTTTGAATTTGTCGTTCTCGACTCTGTGTATGACAATACCTTGCCTCCGGGTGCTATAGTCATGCAGGATCCGCTTCCTGGCTCCCTGGTGAAAAAAAACAGGAAAATCTACCTCACAACTGTTGCTATATTGCCTGAGCAAGTCGCCATGCCCGACCTTGTTGATCTTACATTCCGGCAGGCGTTATCTACACTTGAAACTTACGGGCTATATGCCGGCAAGCTCGAATACGTGCCTGATATTGCTAAAAATGCCGTACTGCAGCAATTGCATGATGGTGTAATCATACCTCCCGGTACTCATATCCTGAAAGGTTCAGCTGTTGATCTGGTACTTGGGCAGGGACTTGGCAGTGAAAAAGTCCCCGTGCCATTTCTGTTGGGTTTAACACAGCAAGAGGCCCATCAACTTATCAGGGAGAATTATCTGAACATTGGTGCCAATATTTTTGATGCAGAACCCGATACAACTGCCAGGGTGTACAAGCAAAACCCTGTCTGGCAACGAGATGCATATGTGAACATGGGGCAGCAGATTGACCTATGGTACCATTCGGGCGAAGATTTTAATTTTGATTCATTGCTTTTGCTTTATGTTCCTGATACCTTGTTATTTGACGACAGTACTTATTACGATCCCAATATTGAATTATGATACGGTATTTTTTCATTCTCATCACCATAAACCTCTTTTCTTTTGCTGTGCAAGCGCAGGAAGCGTTAGTAGGAACCCAGTCGAATCAGCGGATTCTGAAAGCAATAAATGAGGGGAAGAAACCAAATCTGAAAAACGATCAGGTATTGACATTGCCATTTTACGATGATTTTTCAGGTGAAAGTATATTTCCTGATCCTGATAAATGGTCGGACAATGATGCATTTATCAACAATGATTATCCTGTTTTTCCGGTAACTGAGGGCGTCGCTACTTTCGATGCACTGGATGAAAACGGTAAACTTCATCCTGATGCGGGCAGCAACCATTTTATAGCTGATTATCTTACTTCACAGGTCATCCGCCTTGATTCGGTTTTCCTTCCAGAACCCAGGCTACTTACTGCGGGCGATTCCATTTATCTCAGTTTTTATTTTCAGCCTGAAGGTCTCGGATTTCCACCTGCTGAGGGTGATTCACTGGTACTTGAATTTTTTTATGACCATCCTGTTGATACCCTGAAGTCCTGGATAAAGATCTGGAGTGCCCCCGGCATGACACTCAACGAGTTTTTTGCATTGCACCAGACTTATTTTAAAAGGGTGATGATACCCATCACCGAAAGCATTTTCCTGAAACCCGGATTCAGGTTCAGATTTTACAATATCGCCAGCATCCGCTATCCGAATGCTCCGAGCCATCAGAGCAACCGCGACCAATGGAATATTGACTATGTTTATCTGCATCACAACCGTACAATCAATGACATTTACCACAACGACCTTGCCTTTGTGAATAAGCCAGGGAGTTTTTTAAAAAACTATCAATCAATGCCTTATGGGCAATATAAACAGAATTTCGTCAATGAAATGACCGATTCTCTCCGTGTGAGGGTGAGTAATCTGAACAATGTAGCCGCTACCGGTTCATACAAATACATGGTAAAAAGACCAAACGGCAATACGCTTAAAACGTATGAAAGTGGTACTTATCTTATTGAACCCTTTTCACTGTCAGGTTATGTAAGTCAGGCTGCCATTGCCCGTCCTCCGGTTGAATTTGCATTCCCCGTTGACCTGCAGGAAAGCTCTGCTTCATTTCTCATCACCCATATCCTGGCAGGAAATGATTTTGTGACAGACAGCAACGATACGATCATGTTCGAGCAGATTTTTTCTGACTTTTATGCCTATGATGACGGTACTTCCGAAGCCGGTTACGGATTAACCAATACCGGTGGAAGAATGGCTTACAGGTTCAGGCTTTCTGCGCCGGATACTTTAACGGCAGTTGATATTTTTTTCAACAGGACGCTAAACAATGAAAATCAGAAATATTTTCACATGCAGGTGTGGAATGATTACAGCGGTAAACCCAAAAACCTGATACATGAAGAAAAAGATTACAAAGTAGAATATGGCAGCGATGGTTTGAACAATTTTCACCGGTATACACTTGACGAACCGGTAGTCATTTCAACAGCCATCTTTGGGGAACTAAGATTTTACATAGGGCTTGAGCAAACCACCAATGATCTGCTGAATGTTGGATTCGACCGGAACAACATACAAAAACAGAACATATTCTATTATTTCTTTACAGATACCGCTAATATGTGGAGAAATACCATGTACGACGGAGCGCTGATGATACGACCGGTATTTGGTCATGCTATTCTTATCGGGCCGGGCGACGAAAAAGATATTCCACTGAGTGTTTTTCCAAACCCTGTGAAGGGTGACGTTTTAAATCTCAAAACCGGGGAAGACCTGATGGCTGACAGCCATTATCAGATTATCAGCATTACCGGAACTGTCGTGCTGGAAGGAAAAACCACACAACAAATTGATGTATCACGGCTACCGGCAGGTGTATACTTCCTGCGCCTCACCAATGGAACCAGGAACCAAAATATCCGCTTCGTGGTACACCGGTAAAATCACATCCTTCTATGATTGATTTTCCAGAACCTTTTTCAGAAGAAGAAACCGATCTTTACGAGCACCACCGGCTGATTGTTGACAAAGGCCAGGGATTGCTGCGAATTGACAAATTCCTGATGGGACGACTCGAAAATGTTACCCGAAACAGGATACAAATCGCACTTCGTGCAGGCAACATTCTGGTTAACAGTAAATCCGCCAGGCCTAATTACAGGGTCAAACCCAGCGATGTTATTACTATTGTACTGGCTCAGCCGCCCCGTGAATTTGAGTTAATCCCCGAAGATATCCCTTTCAGCCTGGTGTACGAAGACGATGATGTGCTGGTGGTTAATAAGGAAGCAGGAATGGTAGTACATCCGGGATATGCAAATTTTACCGGAACTCTTGTGAATGCTCTTCTGTATTATTTCCGGGACAAAGACTATGGCAATGAGGTTTATCCGTATCTTGTGCACCGCATTGATAAGGATACTTCAGGAATTTTACTCGTTGCGAAAAATGAGCCTGCCCAAACCCGTCTGGCACGTGCTTTTTTCGAACACACCATTGATCGCCGCTATGTTGCCCTGGTATGGGGCGATATGGCTCAAAATGAAGGAACCATTGAAGGCCATATCGGGCGCAGTGCAAACGACAGGCGGGTAATGTTTGTTTATCCGGGAGGTGAACATGGTAAGCATGCCATCACACACTACAAGGTGTTGAAACGATATGGGTATGTTACACTCATTGAATGCAGTCTTGAAACGGGGCGTACACACCAGATCAGAGCCCATCTGCGTTTTATCGGCCACCCGTTGTTCAATGACGAAAAGTACGGCGGAAACCAGATTCTGAAAGGAACTACTTTTTCGAAATACAAACAATTCATTCAAAACTGTTTCTCTCTTATCAGTCGCCAGGCACTGCATGCAAAATCCCTGGGATTTAACCATCCGGTGACTGGTGACTATCTCTTTTTTGATTCCGGTCTTCCATCTGATTTGGCTGCTGTAATTGACAAATGGGAGCGCTATACCAATGCTTCGTTACCTTGAAAATGGTGACTAAAAATCTCGATGTACAAATATTCTTCTTTCACCATGGGTGTGTTCAAAGGAAAACCGAATCCGGCATTTTAAGCTGTTTGCAAATATTTACCAAGCAGGTGCTTCAAAACAGCAAGGTCTCTAATCAAGTTTCAGGACAGCAAGAAATGCAGTCTGGGGTACTTCCACATTTCCAACCTGACGCATACGTTTCTTACCTTTCTTTTGTTTTTCGAGGAGCTTGCGTTTACGTGTTATATCGCCTCCATAGCATTTGGCGGTAACATCTTTACGCAGCGCCCTGACGGTTTCTCGGGCGATGATTTTTGCACCGATGGCAGCCTGAATGGCAATTTCAAACTGTTGCCGCGGTATGAGTTCCCTTAATTTTTCGCACATACGCCGACCGAAATTATAGGCATTGTCGCGATGGATCAAAGTTGACAGGGCATCCACCATTTCGCCGTTGAGCAGGATATCGAGCCTTACAAGGTCGGCCTTACGGTAGCCGGTAATATGGTAATCGAATGAAGCATAGCCTTTTGAAATGCTTTTTAGTTTGTCGTAGAAATCAAAAACGATTTCTGCCAGGGGTAGTTCAAAAGTCACCTCCACCCGATCGCTGGTAAGATATACCTGGTTTTTCAGAATGCCTCGCTTATCAATGCAAAGTTTCATGATAGCTCCGACGAATTCCGATTTGGATATAACCTGGGCAGTAATGATAGGTTCTTCGATATATTCAATATAATTGACAGCAGGTAAGCCACTTGGATTATGTACCTCAATGATTTCCTTTTTTGTGGTGTAGACCTTATAAGATACGTTGGGAACCGTGGTGATCACATCCATGTCGAACTCACGGTCGAGGCGCTCCTGGATTATCTCCATGTGCAAAAGACCAAGAAAGCCACAACGGAACCCGAAGCCCAGTGCCATCGAAGATTCAGGTTCAAAACTCAGAGAGGCGTCGTTCAGTTGCAGTTTTTCGATGGAATTACGTAGTTCTTCATAATCGTCGGCATCCACCGGATAGATACCGGCAAAGACCATTGGTTTCACATTTTTAAATCCTTCAATGGGCTTGTCGCAGGGATTTTCGACATGGGTGATGGTGTCGCCAACCTTAACTTCGGATGAACTTTTAATACCAGATATGATGTACCCTACGTTTCCGGCACTAAGTTCTTTTCTTGGGTGGCGGTCTAATCGTAGGATGCCAATTTCGTCAGCATGATAATCGTGATCGGTAGAAAAAAACTTCACATGATCCATGTGGCGCAAGGTACCGTTCATGATGCGGAAATAGGCAATAATTCCTCGGTAGGAATTAAAGATGGAATCAAATATCAACGCCTGCAGTGGTGCATCAGGATTGCCTTTAGGGGGTGGTATGCGCCGGATAATGGCTTCAAGAATTTCTTCTATACCAAACCCGGTTCGTCCGCTGGCACGGATGATATCTTCCTTATCGCAGCCAATCAGGTCAATAATCTGGTCTTCCACCTCCTCGGGCATAGCGCTGTCCATGTCCATTTTGTTCATCACCGGAATAATTTCGAGGTTGTGCTCAATGGCCTGGTAAAGTACTGATATTGTTTGAGCCTGAATTCCCTGTGTCGCATCTATCACCAGCAGCGCACCTTCGCAGGCTGCTATTGAACGTGATACTTCATAAGAAAAGTCAACGTGTCCGGGAGTGTCAATGAGGTTGAGAATATATTTTCCATCATCCCTTTCATATTCCATCTGTATGGCGTGGCTCTTGATGGTAATCCCCCTTTCACGCTCCAGGTCCATGCTGTCGAGGGTTTGTTCAAGCAATTCCTTACCAGATACCGTCCCGGTAATTTGTAGCAGGCGATCAGCGAGCGTACTTTTTCCGTGGTCAATATGAGCAATGATGCAAAAGTTCCGGATATATTTCATTCGGTAAAGTTCCAATTTTCAAATTCTTTCAAGAAGTTTTGAGTAGTCATCGAAACACCTGACCATACAGCAAAGTTCATTCTTCCAAAATGTATAATTATCAACGTACCACGATACCCTTTTCTATGATCATATTCAACCTAATGCCATTTTACCACACACACCAAACTTCCGGTTGCAAAAGTAATTAAATTACTGCATGCCTGATCAATCAGAGTGTGGGCTTGATGGTAGTGGTTTCGATGGGATAATGTCCGAGGTAGATATTCCCAAGATGACCGTCAATAGCTATTTTATCGCCTGGTTTCAGGGTAATGCCATTGATCACACATTCTTTCCTGGCATCATGAACCATCAGGTCGGTGCAGTTGACAACACAGGTTTTACCCAGGCGAACAGCAGTTACTGCTGCATGTGAAGTTGCTCCCCCTTTGGCTGTAAGCAGGCCGTGACACTCAAAGATCATCCCAATGTCGTCGGGAACGGTATCGGGTCGAAGCAAAATGACCCGTTCACCCGGAAATGTCTTGATGAGGCGGTTCAGATCATTCATGTCAATAGCCACAATGCCATTCATCGCTCCACCCCCAATTCCGATTCCACGGCCAAGTAGTTTCATCTGATCAGCCGAACGGCTGAACATGTTGATTTTCGCAGGCTGATGAAGGTCCTGGTCACGAGTTTGGAGAATATAAAGGTCTTCGGGTTTTTCCGATTCAAAGGTAAATTCTATTTCCTGGGGGCTGTAACCTAATTTCTCGGTCATTTCGGTAGCAATATGATGAATGCGTTTATAAATTTCAGGGAGCCGCGTCTGGAGTGAGTTTCCTTCTATGTTCAATTGCCTGCGTTGTGTTTCGCCGACGGGCATGGGAGTGACCAATCCTCCAACAATATCTTCTCCCTGGCTGCACAGGGTAAAGTCACCATAGAGATGTACACCGGGTCTTTCGCGCATAGGATTTTGTGTGAACACCACACCGGTTCCGGAGGTGTAATTAAGATTGCCCAGGATCATTTTTTGTACAATAACTGCCGTGCCCCATTCATTGGCAATCTGCATGTGCTCCCTGTACACTTTTGCCCTTTCTGAATTCCATGAATCAAAAACACAGTTGATGGTGATATTGAGCTGCTTATACAAATCCTGCTCAAAATGCACATGATGGTCAGCAATGACCTGCCTGTAAGACTGCGCAATCTGCTTCATGTGAGCCGGCAGGAAATACATTTTCAAATCCACACCATAGCGTTTTTTATAATCGCGCATGATGCCATCGAAAACATCGCGGTGTATACCATGAGCCATGCCCCAACTTTGTAAAAAACGTCTGTAACAATCCCATGAAGTCCAGGGGAAATTTGGCTGTTTGCTCAGGCCTTCCACCAGGTGATCATTCATCCCCACGTTAAGAAAAGTGTCCATGGCACCGGGCATTGATATGGCTGTACCGGAACGTACCGATAGCAATAAAGGATTGGAAGGATTCCCAAAATGCCTCCCGGTGACCTTCTCAAGCCTGCGCAGATAGCGCCGGATCAGATCATCAATTTCCTTCCTTATCTCATTGTGGTTCGAAATGGCAAAGCGACGCCGGAATACTTCTGTGGTAAGGATAAATCCCGGGGGGACAGGAAATTTTGCAAGGCTCAGCTTTTTCAGAAAAAAAGCTTTGGATCCCAGGAAAATCTGGTTGTCAACGTGCAGCGTTTCCTCATACAATGGGCTGATTACCAAATCGGAATTGTATGACATAACATCGTTGATCAGTTCTGGCGGATATTTATCCACCATGTTATGCAGGGAGTTGAGGATGCGTGAAATCAGGTTATCAAGCGGTTGCAGCAGAAAAGCCGAACTGATGATGTCGCGGAAGAACTCTTCTGATTTCCGGGTGATCAGTTGAGTCTTCTGCTTTTCAGTACCTTTGATGTCGCGTTCATACAATTGCGGAATAACAACTTTCAGAGGATATTCGTAAGACCGTAAAAAATATTTGTCGATCGTAACTTTCACATTGTCAGCAATAAACTGAAAAATATTGATGTACTGGTGCAGTGAGAAACTTCGCGATGTAAGTGAGTAGCGAAACATACTCAGGTTTGAATTGAAACCCTGGTTATAGATTCCGTCAAGTTCAAGGCCTTCGCGGAAATATTCCAGTACTTCGTAGACACGGTTTAATGTTTTCGCCGAGATATAATCAAGATTGATGTGGTCTACGATTTTTTCCATCAGCCTGGTAGCGATCTTTTCGAGGCGAAAAGTTAATCCAAGTGCTTCAAATTTTGGTTCGCGATAGGTCCCGTACATCGAAGGAATGCCGATGGCGATATGTCTTTTGTGATAGATATTTTCCCAACTCTGGCTTGGTTCGGGATTGAAAATTATCTTTATTAAGCGCTCCATGAAGCCGTATATCAATTTTAGCGCTTCATCAAAATTTTCTTTCTGTATGGCTTTTTCAAAACGGCTGATTTCGGCATTTTCAATAAAAGCATAGCGGCGCAGAATAGCTATGATATCGAGTGTTTCGAAAGAATACTTTTCTTTCAGCAAAGCATATAATGCATGAATGCAGGTGAGGCGGTGAAGGTCTTTTTCGTATTCGCCTGGCAGTTTTTTAAGCAAGCGTTCAAAGCGGTCGTTATCAAGTTCGAGCAATTGATCGAAATTTAGTCCTGATAGCTCAAGCAATTGAATTACCAATGAGTGAACTATTGTAAAATATTCACTTTCAAGGTCAACAGATTCATATACATCGTCAGGCAGTATGGGTTGCAGGGCAGCTTTGTTACCATCGTGCCAGAATTTGAAGATGCGCCGGGTCAAATCAATCAAGGTGTTATTACTCTCAGTGTGAACCTGTTTCCGGAGGAAATGTACCAGGCGATCCTGTCTTCCATTCACCTCGTCCATATTGGTAGTTACATTCCTGATCTCTCCCTCGGCACCAATTTCATGAAAATATACCGGAAAGATACGGGTAAGTTGCTTCACCTTTTTGTAATAGGGTGCAATATTGGAATTCAGGATTTTTGTGATTTCACGCTGAAAAAGGTCGGTATCGCTGATGAAAATTCCTCCAAGCCTGAGATTGACTATGAGTGCTGACAGCAATTTTTCCATGCCCGAATGTGAATATTCTATCAGTTCAAGCCAAACACGGATGTTTTTGATATGGTTTGGATTCACACTTACCTGCCAGTCTTTGTTAACGTAAACAATACCAGGTGTTTCGAATCCAAAGTCAATCAATTTCTTTTCGAAGTAGTTTACATAATGCTGTTCTTCAGTTTCATCACGGTCAACGATCTTTTTTCCAAGAGTCAGAATACAGTCGAGAACCGCTGACATATGTTCATGGCGCAACTCCTCGCACAGGTTAAAGATATTATCAGTAAAGCCGGTCAGGTCTTCGGTTCCCAATTCTTCCATTGCATTGCGCAACACCTTGTTGATGCTCCACACCAGACGGTCTTTCTTGCTTTGCATTCCCGGAAGATGCAGCAGGTAAAAAGTATAGAAAAATTTATCAATGAAGCTGGGCAATTCCTCTGTAAGAGAGCTGAAACGATCGGCTATATCGTCGAAGACAGGAATTCCGTTATCGAGCTTTTCCCAGTTGTTTGCGGCGGTGGCCTTTGACTTCATTCTTCCGAACCAGGGGGCTCCTGCCTTTTTGAAAATTTCAGAAAAATCGCTGCTGAGAAAATTCTTTTTTTCTTCAAACCAACTTTCGATTGCAGTACTATGTTCCCAGAATTCAAGGTTTTTAAGCAGTACATTTCTTATGAGGAAAATGGTTTTTTCATTGAACTCAGGAATTTTTACAACCTTTGCGAGGCGTTTCAGGAAAAATTTCGAACTATTGATAAATGCCCTGACATTCTTATCAAGATTGACTGACAAAACATGCAGGCAAATATCAATGACCGGGTAAAGACTTTCCTTGTTGTCTTTCCCGATTTGCTCCATGAGTTCGAGTAATGTTTTTACTACCAGATCGCCCAAATCATCCCTGATACCTTCTTCCAGCAACCTGCTGCAAAGCATCACGGGTTCGCGGAAGGCTCCGGCTGCATCAGGAAGCCCGGCATAAAACCAGAAATCGGATAAAAGGATCTCTCTTGTCTGCTCAACGACAAAAAGCCTGTTGCTAAAGGGATGCAGGTACTCAATAATGCACTCCTGCGCACGCTTGTGGATTCCGTAATAATCCTTCGAAAGATCAATGAATAATTGAAGATTTTCAGGGATGACAATGTCCTTATAGCGGGTTTCAGCTAAATTTGCTTCCAGTGCTTTTGAGTAAAACTTTTCGGTCATGATGAAATTCAGGATTTTTTACAAAATTAGAAATTAACCTGACAGTGTGGATGCGTTCAGGTGTTGATGTGCCTGCCCCGTGCGACGAAGGAGTCTGAGGGATTCATGTGTAAATGTGCTTATTTAATTTAAATTTCAGGGTGATTCCAAAGACTGGTATGATTTTTCTGTGAATCAACTATTGAACAAATCAGAGTATCGGACGTTTGGAAATTTAGTAGAATCAGAACAGTCGTTAAATATGAATATATGACATTGCAAAAATCTTACAGCCTGCAAACTACGGACCTGGTAACACTGAAAAAATGGTATGGATTAATGGTACTGGGTCGTAAAATTGATGATCGTGCCCCTAACTATCTCAGGCAGGCACTGGGCTGGTCGTACCACGCTCCCTATGCCGGGCATGATGGAATCCAATTAGCTATTGGTCAGGTTTTTGATCGCAGCACCGACCATCTTTTTCCTTATTACAGGGATATGCTTACCGTCATTTCTGCGGGATTAACTGCCGAGGAAATAATACTCAACGGCCTTTCGAAGAAAAATGATCCTGCAAGTGGCGGAAGGCACATGAGCAACCATTTTGCAAAGCCTGAATGGAACATACACAACGTTTCATCTGCTACCGGTAACCATACACTTCATGCCGTGGGTGTTGCCAGGGCCATGAAAAAGTACAACCACAAGGGTGTGGCCATCAGTTCACAGGGTGAATCTTCGGTCTCTGAAGGTTATGTTTATGAGGCAATCAATGGTGCAAGCAACGAAAAATTGCCGGTCATCTTTGTTTTTCAGGATAACAAATATGGAATCTCTGTGCCCAAAAAAGACCAGACAGCCAATTACCTTGTAGCCGAAAATTTTTCGGGTTTTAAAAACCTGCGCATCATTTATTGCGATGGTAAAAACGTGTTTGATTCTATGAATGCAATGATGGAAGCCAAACGCCACGTCTTCGAAAAGCAGGAGCCAGTCATTGTTCACGCCAGTACGGTTCGTATCCACAGCCATTCCAATTCCGACCGCCATGAATTGTATCGTGATGAAAACGAAAGGCACTGTGTCAGGATGTCTGATCCACTTGCCCGCCTGCGTACCGTTCTGGTCAGGTCGGGTAGGTTTAGCGAGGAAGAACTTCTGGTCGTTGAGGAAGAAGCACAAAAAGAAGTAATGGCAGCGCACAAAAAGGTAATCAGGGCCGAAGACCCTTCACCCGGTTCAATTTTACATTTCGTCATCCCTGAACCTTACACACCTGAAAAATATAC
>CAYQRU010000087.1:0-1205 GCA_964419945.1 uncultured Bacteroidales bacterium
ACTGGGTAATGTCAAGCAAAGGTTAAAAGCAAATAGAGAAAATGCGAACAACTATTCAGCAAAATTGGATGAGATTGAAAGCAGTAAAGAAGCAAGTTCAATTCTGAAAGATATAAATGAGAGATTGAATGCGCTAAACGAAAAAAAGAGACGCATTGAAAGCTTAGTCAATGAGGATTATTCAATAAAGCTTCTTGACGAAATGTGGATTCTATGTGGATTTTCTAAGGTATTTAAAGATTTTCAGGAAAGAGTAACGGCCTTCAGTAAAGAAAAGAGAAAAATTGAGGACAACGAGAAAAAGCGAAAAGGTAAAGAAGAAGCTTATCAGGAAATATCTAAAAATCTGGCAAATGGAATAATCCCCCTTTCAATCTATATTCCAGATGAAAGCACTATGAAAGAAATGATTGAAGATGAGTTTTGCAAGGTTTGTGGTCGTGAAGCAAAGCGTGGGTCTGATGCATATAGCTTCATGGTGGAAAAACTCATGGAATTACTAAAGAGTCAACAGCCTAAGGAAAGGATTGAAGAAATTCCAATTTTCTGTAACAATTTTGCTAAGGAATTTGAGCAAAAAAGCATTAGCCTGAGCTATAATCAAGAAGATATTAATAACTTAAATCTTAAAATCAAAGAGCTAATTGAATTTAACGAGGCGCGTAAAGCCGAAATACGAAAAATGCAGGAGACCATAGACATTGAAGTTGAAAATAAGAAAAAGTTATTAGCACAAAACGATACCTTTACTGAGGAACAACTTCAAAATGCTTATGAGAATATTAGAAACTGGTTTGATTTTAGAAATGAGGCCGAAAAACAAATAGTAGTACTCGAAAAAGAAGAGAAAAGTATTGAGATTGAATTAAGAAGAGTTCAAGATGAATACGACAGATTAGCAAAATCATCTATTGCGAATACTTACAGCAAGGTTTCTAAGGCTTTCAGTAATATCCAAAATGCATTTCGGTTTGCAAAAACAAAAAACACCCGTGATTTTCTAATGCTGCTTGAGGAAAAGGCCAATCACTACCTCGAAAAACTTAATGTTGAAGGGTTCTATGGCATAGTTCGGATAATAAAAACACCTGAAGGAATGGTGCGAATCGTTTTGAAAGATAGGAACGACACCTTAGTTGTAAGTCCCAATCAGGCATTGAAGACCACAATGTATTTGTCCGTCCTCTTTGCTGTTTCAGATTTGA
>CAYQRU010000087.1:1215-16492 GCA_964419945.1 uncultured Bacteroidales bacterium
ATTAAGCGTGAAAATGATTATCCGCTGATTTTCGATGCTCCAACTAGCTCGTTTGCTCCTCAAAAAGAAAGCGACTTTTTTAACGTGATATCTGATATTCAAAAGCAATGCATAATTTTTTCAAAGAGTTTTCTTACAGATCGCGGTTCTCTTGATTTATCGAAAATTGATTCATTAAATTGCATGATTTATAGAATCGAAAAGAAAAAACCATTTAATAAATTAGATTTGTCAACTATTCACACAGTTATTAATCCAATAAAATAAAAAATATGGCTGTCGAGAATTTATACGAAATGTGGTCAAAGAGAAATCCAAAATTTGAAACTCATTTTGAGGAAACACTTTTACGATTATATACAGATTATGGAGTAGGCTCGTCTGATGGCATGACTAGTAAGGGTAAAATTCTAGGCGCCGGTTATGAACTATATATCTATGCTTTTTTTATCGGACTATATGCTGACAAGAAGCGCGAATTATCTGGTGACACAAAAGTGCTTGGGCAACCTATTCAGTTCTGGGGTAATTTGGATTCAAAAAAGTTAAGAAAAGCTTATCCAAAATTGCGAGAGTATATTTTTACCGCTTTAATAGCAAAAACTGCTGATTTGGATTTAATTGCTCTTGAAAAAGGCGCCATTTCCAGTAATCAGGCAGTAGACATGTTCAAAGACACCATGGAGCAATATGCAAATTATGGTTTCCATACTATTGAAGAAAAGATGAAAGAGAACCCTAATTATTTCTATAAAACGACCGGGTTCTTAGATTTAATCTTAGATTTTGCAGGTTTAGCCGTAAACCACATAGATGGTGAAATAGAAGAACTATAATTGGCTTGTATTCTCTGGTAATTATATTTTCGATAATTTCATAGCATTACCAAATAGAGAAATATTCCAGATCAGAACCCCTGCTAAGCGGCAATTGCATTACCTCTTGTAACATAGAATAATTTGTAATTTTTCAACATCACATCAAGTGAGATCCAGGCGAGGATGTATTCCCTGATGGAAAATACAAAAATAATGGAACACAAACTTAAAATAGCCGGCATCAACAACGAAGCCCTGAAGGCTTACCGGCCGTTGGATGAACTTACGTTAAAATCGCTGCGGCATTACTACCGCATCGGGCTAACCTACTCAAGCAATGCGCTGGAAGGCAACAGCCTCACCGAGTCGGAAACCAGGGTGGTGATAGAAGATGGCCTCACCATTGAGGGCAAGCCACTAAAGGATGTGTACGAAGCTGTGGGCCATGCCAAAGCATACGACCATCTTTACAGTCTGTTGCAAAAAAAAGCAATTGAAGAAGCTGATATCCTCATGCATCATAAGCTGTTTTTCCAGCAAATTGACGAAACCCAGGCAGGTATGTACTGCACTATGCCTGTTTTTTCAGTGAAAGTGAATATGCTGTCACGCCGCCATAAAAAATTTCCGTTGAAATGAAACGCTTCATCCGCTGGTACAATGCCAACGAAGGCAAAATAAATCCTGTTAGGCTGGCTGCGCTCATCCACCAGCGCTTTGTGTTTATCCACCCTTTTATTGATGGGAACGGACGCATGGCAAGGTTGCTGCTGAACCTTTCACTTTTACGCAACGATTACACCATTGCCATCATCCCGCTTGTGTTACGTCAGAATTATATTGCCTCACTGGAAAAAGCCCATACGGATGTCCGTCCATTTGTTGAGTTTATTGCCGGTTGCGTCATCTCTACCCAAACCGACCTGCTGCGCTTGCTCAAAGAAAGTGGCGGTGTAAAACAGGAAATTGGCGGTGTAAAAAGGAGTTTTGACGAGAAGATTGGCGGTGTAAAACACAAGCAGGAACTCTTAATTGAAGTTATCAGCCAATTTCCGGGTATCCATGCACCTGCCATTGCACAACAGTTGAGCCTGAGTCTGCGTAGCATACAGCGCTATATTAAACAGCTAACAGACAATGGTCAGGTCATTTTCAAAGGAGCGCCTAAGTCCGGTGGCTATTATATCAGCAAAAAAGAATAAGCGAAAAAGTGGCTTAGCCAATCTTTGTCAGGAAATTAATGATTTGAAATTATAACCAGCAACTGTTAACCAGGTGCATCAAAGAAGAATGCAAATAGAAAAAACAAAGGGCTAAATGAGGGAATAAGTGAGGGAATAAATCAGGGATATGAAGATGTTGATTGTATGATGGAGTAAAAAAGTGGGAAGTTATCAAAGGCAAGAATCCTGATAAAGAATGATATAGATCTTGAGATGTTAAAAAATGTGGGGAGCTAAGTGAAAAAAAGTGGGGAGTTAATACCGAACATGGACATAATCATGGACAATGTGTCCATGTGTTAATAGGAACGGAAATGATAGGAGTTGAGCAACATACGGGTAACCTGGAATTATTAAAGCTGCCAAAAACAGCCTTCCTACGCAGCAACAAGGTTCCGGCCAGCATTATGCTGAAATGTTACGATTGGGCCATTCAGCAACGAGAGCAGGGCAATTGTGTGATCAGCGGTTTCCACAGCCGGATCGAAAAAGATGTGCTGCATTACCTGCTCAAAGACAAGCAACCCATCATCGTTGCACTGGTCAGAGGATTAAAGTAAAAACTGGAACCGGAATTACGGAAGCCAATGGCTGAAGGCAGACTGCTGATCATCAACCCTTTGGGTCCCGAAGTAAAAAAGATTACCCGGGAAACTGCATTGAAAAGAAATGAATTGATGATTGAGTTGGCCCATAAAGTTGTGGTTGGTTATACGGAACCAGGGGGAATGCAGTTAAAATCTTTACAGAATGCTGAAATGAAAATCAGCCATGTTGGCGCAGAGAATAAAGAGTCAGTTGAGTAAATGGCATACACACTAATGAAATTTGAAAAACATGAAAGAAACAGTCAGACACATTGCCGGATACCTGATTGGTTTTACCCTGTTCATGGTGCTGATACCATTGGGTCTGTATAAATTATCACAACCGGATGCCATTTTGCATGGTAAATCTCTGATTCACATTCATTCTCTAAGATACATTTTATCTGCAACAGTTTTTCTGACAGGTGCATTTTTTGCAGTCTGGTCGAATATCTGCCTTTTCAGGATCGGAAAGGGAGGCCCAACTGATGCATTCGGGATTTCTATAAGCCCGCAAACAAAAAAACTCGTAACTGCCGGCCCATACAGATACAGCAGAAATCCTATGGTTTTCGGTGCGTTCTCGATTTACATTTCCCTGGTAATACTGCTGAACTCATTGAACGGGCTTATTTTATTGATACTGCTATTCTTCCCTGTGGCTCTGTTCCTGAAAAAGACGGAAGAAAAACGGTTATTGAAAGATTTCGGCGATGAGTATATTGAGTACAAGAAAAGAGTTCCGATGATATTTCCATGCAGAATCAATAAACGACAACCACGTGTTAAATCCTAAGGCAGATCACTCCGTATGAATGAATCCACTCCTTAAAAATTCAGGAACTTCACAAAAACGAATTGTCTGTCGCAGCAAATAATCCACACCTGGGTTCCCAAAAATAAAACATTGATTAATAGTCGTGTGAATACTTTGTATATGCTGTGCCGACGTGACAAGCCATTGCATGCAGGTTATTCGTGATTGCCTGTTTCAGAAAGAGGCATATTTTCCCTGCACGGTCAAATACGGAAAAGAGACTTTTCAGTCAGGTAGCTAATACCGGGAAAACAGGTCGCATATGAAGATAGTATACTGGTATCATCTGATGGTTTTCCACCGAAATATTATCGTGTGTCTTGTGCCGGATTGTAATAAACCTTTATTTTTGGCTTTTTTCAGCACTGCAACAGTTCGGCAATTATGAATTGGTGTGAATTACCTGATTTACGAACATATTTGTTCAAAAAAGTTGATCAGGCCTGCTCAATCCAGATACTTTTATGCTATACCTCAGATGAAACGATTTAACCTGTAACGAAAAAAATATGAAAATAGTGACCGTAATATCTTGGCTTATCCTGTTCATAATAAGCTGCAAACAACTAACTGTAAAAGAAAACGATATGACACAACACGCTGAAAAACCGAATGATGATGCTGCCGGCTCTGACACAATTCCAAAGGTTACAGGTATCGGAGGAATTTTCTTTTTTTCTGACGATCCGGAGAAGGCCAAAGAATGGTATGCAAAAAACCTGGGACTGCAAGTAAACCAATGGGGTTCCAGCTTTGAATTCAGAAATGCAAACCGGCCGGAGGAAATAAACTATCTTCAATGGAGCCCTTTCAGGAAAGGTAGTGAATATTTCGCTCCCTCTGTGAAGGAATTTATGATAAACTACAGGGTTCAAAATATTGAAATGCTTGTAAACAAACTAAAAGAAAATGGTGTAACCATATTAGACAGCATCGAAACCTACGACTATGGGAAATTCGTCCATATTATGGACGCAGAAGGAAATAAAATTGAACTCTGGGAACCAGTTGACAGCGTATTCACTGCAATGGGCTTAAAAACAACCAAATAAGCAACGTAAAATCTTCCTGATTGGGATAATCATATACTGTGTTGGAAATCTTTTTGGGTTCAAATGTTGCAGAAGCAGGTTGTATTTAAGCATAAGCTATTGTTTTTCAACGAATTAAGACGATCTTTCCGAAGAAGTTCCGCAACTCAGGTTCAGCAGTCAAAAATATTGACAGGTGGTCTGAATCAAGCTTTAAAATTCCGCTTACTTTTGCGCCGGCACTACTCATAATTGAGCTGGCCTTAATTCATTGTATCCTACAACTTCAACTTAGCTGGCTTACTATGGAACATATTAACAAATCAGTGGGTAAATACAGGCTTACACGTTTTATCGGCGAAGGTGGTATGGCCAGCGTGTATGAAGGCACACACGAAAAGCTGGGAACTAAAGTAGCTGTAAAAATCCTCAATCCCATCCTGACAGCAAATAAACAGATCAGAATGCGCTTCGAGAACGAAGCAAAATTTATGGCCTCTCTTGATCATCCAAATATTACGAGGGTTCTCGACTTCGATGAACAACCTGATATGCTGGCCATTGTCATGGAACTCATAAGCGGTCAGGACTTAAGTACCCTGATCGGCAACAAAGGTGCATTGAAGCCTGCGGAGGCTGTTCCCTTGTTTTCTCAGATACTTGAAGCATTCAGATACGCCCATGGCAAAGGTATCGTGCATCGCGACATCAAACCTTCAAATATTTTCATAACGCATGACAATCAGGTCAAAATACTTGATTTTGGGATCGCAAAAATGATAGGCAGTGGAGATGATTTCACCCAAACAGGCGCACAGATTGGCACACCTGTTTATATGAGTCCCGAACAGGTGAAAGCCGACAAGACCATTGACCATCGCAGTGATATTTACTCGCTGGGGGTTACATTGTTTTTTACCCTTAATGGTAAACCACCTTATGACTCAACGACACAATCGAACTTTGAGATTTACAATAAGATTGTTTATGAACCTATCCCCGATCTGCCTCAATACCCTGATATTGACCGGGTGATAAAAAAAGCCATACAAAAAGACAGGGAGCAGCGATATCAATCAGCAGAAGAATTCAGGCAGGCACTCCTGAATACCGGAACAGACAAAACGGTGGCAATAAATGATCTCCGGGAAGAAAAAACATTGATGGATGCCCTCGTGCAAAATCATGAAAAGATAACCAAAGGTGACGAGAAAACCCTCATTGATAAACAGGAGCCTCTGAAAATAGAAAAACAGCCTGAACTGAAAATCCCAAAAGCCGTTAAGCCTGCAAAAACAAATGAAAACCAGGCTCACGACAGGAAAGAAAATAGCAGGAGCAAAATAGGATTGATTGCAGGTTTGGGCGCCATAGTTTTGCTGATCGTAATATTCTTCGTATTCAGAAATATTCTGCCGTTGGGCACAGATACTGCAGTATCAGCGCGTCAGGACAGCATCCGTATTGCCGACAGCATAAAGAAGGTGTCAGCGGAACAAAGGATGCAAAGAATTGCCGATAGCCTCGATATTATCCGGCGCAGGCAGGATAGTATTCAGTCAATCGAAAATGATTCTATCAACAAAATCAAAGCGCGTTACCTGGGCGATCATTTATTCAGTTGCTACTTTATAGGAAGCGATGAACATTTTGGTAAAGTAACAATTGAAGATAGAAACGGTGTATTTTACCTCAACGGAAAGCATGAAAAAAATGGCAACTATGTTCGTATTGAAGGAACCGTGAAAGTGATCAACCTCAGAAGATTCGGGTTTACAGGCACAATAACAGCTTATAACAAATCAGAAAGCAATCCCAATTGCTCATGGACCGGTACAACCGTTTTCTGGGCATCAGGATCAAGGGTATACTGGCGCACACAGGATCAATCCTGCTTCAGCCATACCGGCGATATGGATATCTATTTTAACCGGTCGGGGACGTAGGAAAAGACCCAAGCCCCATCCCGCACGAGCGTGACAAAGCCCCAAATTCAAAGTAAGGACAGGGCTTAAACCCTTTAGTGGTTAAAGATGAGGCTTATTCAAAAAGTATGATAGTTATTCACTGCTACTTTGAAAATATAAAACATGTTTTATACATGTAGCTGTTAACCAATGGATTAAACTCTGTGATATCTTTGTGGACTCCGTGTCTCCGTGGTTACATTTCTTTTTAAGAGCGTGGCCGGTAGTCATTTCTGCTACCCCATGATAATATTCACGGTTCCAACAACATCAAGGATATTTACTATGCTGTCAGCATTCACATCGGCGTTATTGAAGCAAAATGGCTGCGGATTGGATCCCAGAATATAGGCAACAATACCAACCACATCCAGCACATTTACGGCTCCATCGCAGTTGGCATCGCCGGGTACTATTGCAGGAGCGTATGAAAGCTCCATGTTAGTCAGGTATGTTTGGTTGGGGGGTGTTATCAGTACAGGCTCTGTACCTTTATTGAACTGAATTGAATAAAAAGGCCCCTGAGCATGTTTATCAGTAAATTCAACCCACAAAGTGTAGATACCATCAGGAACCACATTGCCTGAAACATTTGTACAATTCCATTGCACTGTATGGGTTTGGTGGCTGGTGAGTGTAGCACCGGTAATTGCGTCGGTTACGTTGTAATTGCTTGAAGCTGCCCATTTGTAAAGATATTGCTTTCGAGCGTTGGCCATTGCTTTGCGGGTCTTCACAAAAATCCCATCTTTTTCGATCCAGATTGCAAAAACATGCCGCGGCGAATAAGTGCCACCGGCTGGCAGAGTAGTAACTTTAAAGGTTACGACACCAGGTGTATTTACTGTTCGAACCTCTTCATATTTATCAGTGAATGAAGTAAATAAAAGAATGAGGCTGAGAGGCGCCATTGTCAGTACTGAGTACCTAAACCATCGTTTCATAATTGATTTTATTAAAATTCCGGCAAATGTATGTAGTTTTCTATATATATAGCTACAACCCATTAAATTTGTTTTTGCCAGGACGATGAGCAGTGGCAGATGCTGTGGGACTGAGTTAATAGAAATTCCTTATCCTGGCAATACGCAACTAAATGATAATGAATATAATTAAAACATTCTTTGACTTGAATTCGAAATGACTTGTCCTGAAATAGATTTTCAATGCCGGCTTTCAGTAGAATGCGCCTGGCATATAAGGCATCCTTAATATTTCCTGATAAATAAAGCGCAACCATTACGATAAATGAAGAAAATTTCCGAAATTTGCATGTGTACACGCTGTTATAAAAGAGAAATGAACTGCAAAAAGACATTACACATGTATATGTTCTCTGTTGCATCCCTGCCAGCCACCTGTTGACCTTTGCACAATTTGGCTGGTGTGTCTCTGCCTGCTGCAGGCTGGTCTGTGGTTCAGTTTCTTTTTCGAATTAGCTTCATTTATTTAAACCAATAACCTATCACTTATGTACAACAAATTAATTACCAACATCAAACCCCTCGGATTTACCTGGGAAACCCAGGATCCTTTCCTCTTCTGTGTGCATCATCTTGATCATTATCCGGCAGGAAATTCAAAATTAGGTCCGGCAGCTTCCCTGGCTGGCCGAAACCTGGGGCAGGATTTTACCACCAAAGACGGCTGGCGGATGTATCACGGCGAAAAAATTCCCGGCTTTCCGGCACATCCTCACCGGGGTTTTGAAACCGTTACAGTTGTGCTCAAAGGCTTTGTTGACCATTCCGATTCTCACGGAGCAGCAGGCCGTTATGGCAACGGCGATGTGCAATGGATGACGGCAGGTTCAGGCTTGCAGCATTCTGAAATGTTTCCGCTTCTGGATCAGCAAAATCCAAATCCACTGGAACTTTTTCAGATATGGCTGAACCTGCCTGCCAGAAAGAAATTTGCCATGCCTTTCTTTACGATGCTTTGGGCAGAAAATATTCCTGTAGTTACACACGCAGATCAACTGGGTAAGAAGACTGAAATTACGGTCATTGCAGGCAGCGTGGGCGATATTTGCGCCCCTGCTCCCGCACCCGACAGTTGGGCAGCCTGCACGGAAAATGAAGTCGGCATCTGGTTAATCAAAATGGAAGCAAATGCACAGTGGGTACTTCCTTCTGCTTCACCGGAAATTAACAGGTCGCTGTATTTCTACCGCGGAGCGCATATCAATATAGCCGGTATTGATGTAAAAAATTATCATTCCGTTGAATTACTGGCCGATCAACCAGTGCTCATAAAAAATGGAAATGAAGAAGCACGGCTGTTGATGCTGCAGGGCAAACCTGTTAACGAACCGGTGGTTCAGCATGGACCTTTTGTGATGAATACAGCCGCTGAAATTCAACAGGCCTTTACCGACTACCGAAAAACACAATTCGGCGGCTGGCCCTGGCCGGAATACGACCATGTGCATGATTCACAACGTGGAAGATTTGCCAGATTCCAGGATGGGAAAGAAGAATCAAAGTAATATGAACAGAATTATTCATTCGTGGCTTGAACGACGTTTCCGAAACGACGTCAAAACACACCTGGAACGCACGAAGCATTTGCCCTCCGGAATACTCACAGACAAAGACCTGGAGCACTTGCCTCCACCGGTGCAGCAATACCTCAGAGTTTCGGGAGTGGTGAATAAACCTGTGGCTTCAAACATGAGAGTAGTTTTTGAGGGAGAAATGAGAAATAAAGGGAAGGAGTTCTTTCCTTTTGTTTCAGAACAGTATAATTTTTTTGATGAACCCACACGCCTGTTTTTTATGAAAGCAAGGATGTTTGGCATTACCGTGCCTGGATATCATTGCTACAACAAGGGAAAGGCAACCATGGACATCCGTCTTTTTGGTATTATCCCTTTGATCAGGGAATCGGGCGCCGTGATGGACAAAACTGAAACCGTAACCTTATTCAATGATATGTGCCTGTTGGCGCCTGCCTCACTGATTGATCGACGGATTACCTGGCAACCTGTTGACTGCAGTCGGGTAAAAGCCACGTTTACCAATGGAGATATTTCCATCACAGCAACACTCTTTTTTGATGAGCTTGGAAGGCTGGTTAACTTTATCTCTCACGACCGTACCGCTATTTCCGACATGAAAGATTATCCTTTTTCAACTCCTGTACATGAGTGGAATACCATTGACGGAAGACAAATTGTGAGCCATGGGGATGCCATCTGGCATTATCCAGATGGAGAATTTACCTATGGCAGGTTCTTTCTCAGGGAAATAGAATACAACTGCCTGTCAAAAATGTAACAACAGATCGTGTTGGACAGATACGCTCAGTATCGGGCACAAACATACGCGCAACAATAATGATCAGGTTATCCGTCCGGAATTACTGAATTGTCAGTAAATGACAACTTTCAGGCTTTCTGAACCCTGGTCAGAACTCAGTTTGACCAGGTAAAGGCCCGGAGTGAAATTTGTGGCATGTAAAGTGAACTCATGAACACCTGCCCCAAAATTTCCACTGGCAATGGTATATATTTTTCTTCCTGACAGATCAATCAGGTCAACTGACAAGGCTCCATGTAATTTCTGCTGAATCAGGATATGATAATTCTGATCTTCAGGTTCAAATAATACCTGCATCCGGGTAGAATTAGCCGGTTTCCCGGGCTCGAAAATGCCTGTTCCGATTTGGGGTACTGCCAGGCGTTTGTCTGTAAATAACCTGTATTCTCCCGGCTGCATAGAAATACTCAGGTTCACATCGAACACATTGATGGAATCTCCTTTCAGATAATCGTACCACCACCCTGTGTGCGGGAATCCGGGAGTAACGTTTGCGGTTTGTACTGCAAAATTGCCTCCGATAACCACATTCATGCTTTCATGATTTAATCTGATACTTTTGCCCGGTCCGGACAGGTTCAGCGAAAAATCGGAAGTACTGAATACCGGTTCATCCTTCTTAAGATTGATAAGCATAGCACTAAGATCGTACAGGTATCTGCGGCGGTAATCGCTGTAATATTCCCATTTTACAGGTTTGGCTCCTACCCTTCCGTTGTATTCAATGCTCACATCATAACCAATTTCCCCAAACTGCCACAACATCTTGGGTCCGGGAACCGGGTAGAAAAACATGGCAGCCAGTTCCATGCGTTTAAGGGCTATGGGCAAAGTACGAATATTGTGAGCAGGATTCGAAGTATTTCCGTTTTGCAGATTCTCATACATCTGGCGCTCTTCATCATGACTTTCCATATACCCAACCAGGTGTGGAACACTCCAGTTCCGCAATTTGTATGAAATCCAATCGAAATTTGATGACGGATTGGAAGCCCTGATGGCATCCCGGTAAGTACCATGATGGTTTCCCCAGATCATCATTCCATACTCTGCCAGGACTTTTTCTTCAGAATTATCGGTAAAATGTTCAAGAATGACGTAGGCCGAGGGGTTTACCTCCCATATTTTATCAGCCATTCGCTTCAGAACGCTGATTCTGACAGGATCATAGTTCCAGCCCTGCCCTCCCGATTGTACGTTGGTGAAACCTTTGGTAAAATCAAAGCGGAAACCATCTGCCTTAAATTCGGTGAGCCAGAAAGAATTGGCACGATCAATAAAATCTTGCGTGTATACACTGAGGTGATTAAAATCGTAACCCCAGCACCACGGTTCATGGGGACACACCTGATTGTACCATGGATTTGCAGCAGAGGGTTGTCCCCATTGTCCAGCAGAAGGATCAAAATACATTTGAACAAGCGGGGAAAGACCGTAAGAGTGATTGAAAACTATATCAATAATCACAGCAATGCCTCGTTTATGGCATTCGTCAATGAATTTCTGATAATCCTGTTTACGGCCGTAAGCTTTGTCAGTTGCAAAATAAAAAGCCGGATTATAACCCCATGAATCATTTCCTTCAAACTCGCTGATGGGCATCAGTTCGATGGCATTCACACCAAGATTTTCCAGATAATCAAGTGTATCAATCAGGTGCTTAATGTCGCGGGAAGCAAGAAAATCGCGGATATGGAGTTCATAGATGACCAGTTTTTCCTTAGGTGGGGCTATAAATTGCTGAATCTCCCAGGTATAAGGATTTTGTGCTGTTTGCAGCACAGAGGCCACCCCGGTGGTTTTTCCCTCAGGGTAAGGAATCAGATTTGGATAATTAGACGCCGGAATCCATTTATCGTTCCAGGGGTCGCTGATTTTTTCACAGTAAGGATCGGCCAAACGTAACTCACCATCAATATAATACTGGTAAATGTATTCCTGCCCTGGTTGCAGGTTATTGATTGTCAGCCAGTAATGCTTACCGTCAGGGGTGCGGTTCATATAGTATTCTTCCTGTACCATCCAATTGTTGAAATCACCGATGACAAAAACATATTGTTTGAGTGCCGGAGGATCGTGCAGCACCAGGGTAACGGTATTTTCGTTAATGTAATTGATTCCATTGACTGCACCGGAAGGAAGGGGAGCGACAGGTGAAGCACCACGAGCGAAAAAATACACTGAATCTGTTGTGGTTTCATCGTCTTTCTTTGCAGTCACCCTGATCCACTGAATCCCCGGAATGGAAGCGACAAGGCTATGACCGATATCGTTTCCCTCACCCCATGCTACAAGGTTTGAATTGACAAAAATAAACATGCTGTCAGCGATATTTGAATGCGCCTGAATATTTACTGTTTGATTGAGTTCATAAATAGAACCATTGACAGGTGACTGAATGTTTATGTTCAGACCAGGAGGATAAACATCATGAAAAATATCCCCACCATCACTTTCGCGCCCGGTTTTGGAACCATCAGAGTTTCTGAATACGAAAGCCAGCTTCAGGATGGTTTCGCTCTGTGGTACATTATAAAAATCCCGTATTGTTGGTTTCAGAACAAGGCGGTAAAGATTGTTTCCCAGGGGTGTCATCAGCGCTTTTTCAGTATTGGTGGACCAGTTGGCAATCACATACTTCCAATCTGAAGGGCTGGTACTCAGATTAGTTATGACACCTGTGTGCGCGTAAACTGGAGGAGGGACATTGGCCAGGCCTCCGTTTCCCTGTGTGGCATCAAAGATCACGATAACCGAATCCAGATCGGCGGTCGGAAACGTCGGTATGGTTGTAACTACCTGTGCGGTAAGATTCTTAAATAACAGCATCAGGATGATAAAAGCTGCCTGGTAGAATTTGTGCATTGTCATAGTTGGAATTTTTTGTTTGCGAAGATAAACAACTTTGAAAAAGAAACAGACTTTTTCGAACCGGGAGTGTCAACTTTTATAAAAAGTATTAATTTGGCGGGCAATATGAAAAACAACACACTTATACCCCTCGCTGAACAGTTAAGACCAGATTCGTTAAACGGATTCATCGGGCAGGAACACCTGGTTGGCATAGGAGCCATCCTGCGAAAAGCCATTGAATCGGGAAATATTCCTTCGATGATCTTATGGGGTCCTCCGGGCGTTGGAAAAACCACCCTTGCGTTCATTATCTCAAAGCAACTGGAAAGGCCTTTTTTTACTCTTAGTGCAATCAGCTCAGGTGTTAAAGATGTGCGCGAAGTAATTGCCATGGCCAAAGAAAAAGAGGGAAATGCCATTCTGTTTATTGATGAGATCCATCGTTTCAGCAAATCGCAGCAAGACTCGTTACTGGGAGCAGTTGAAAAAGGAATTGTGACGCTGATTGGTGCTACCACCGAAAATCCCTCCTTTGAAGTGATTTCTCCCCTGCTCTCACGTTGCCAGGTTTATATTCTAAAGCCACTTGGCATAGAACATCTTTTGAAACTGATTACACTGGCTGTTGAGTATATTGAACACACCACCGGAAAAAAAATTGAAATACAGGAGTCTGAAGCACTGCTCAGGATATCGGGGGGGGATGCCCGCAAGCTATTCAATGCTATCGAGTTGATTGTTGCTGCCGAACCACAACAAGAAGCAGGTATTCTCATAAACAATGAGAAGGTGGTAGATGTGATCCAGCAGAACCTTGCCCTGTATGATAAAGGTGGTGAAATGCATTACGATGTCATCTCTGCATTCATCAAATCTTTGCGTGGTTCCGATCCCAATGCAGCCGTGTACTGGCTGGCACGCATGATTGAAGGCGGTGAAGATCCTTTATTTATTGCCCGGCGAATGCTGATCCTGGCATCGGAAGACATCGGCAACGCCAATCCAAATGCACTGTTGCTTGCCAATAGTTGTTTCCAGGCTGTTCATGCAACGGGCTATCCTGAGTGCCGTCTGATCCTCTCTCAAACTGCCATTTACCTTGCCTCCTCTCCCAAGAGCAATGCTTCATACCTGGCTTTTAACAAAGCACAGGAGACAGTTCAAAAATCTGGTGATCTGCCTGTGCCCCTGCATCTTCGAAACGCTCCAACACGGCTGATGGATGAGATCGGTTATGGTAAAGGATACCAGTATTCACATGACTACGACAGAAACTTTTCTCCCCAGGAATACCTTCCAGACAAACTCACCGGCAAGAAGTTCTACGAACCACAGCATAATGCTCGGGAGGAAGAAATGCGGAAACGATTGCAGATGTTGTGGGGGAAAAAATACGGGTATTAAGTTTGTTGGCTTTGCCTGATGGGAGTTACTGCTGCATTGGAGATATTCCCATGCTGCAGGTACATGAACACTCTTTATGTAGTATTATTCACCTGAACTGAAATAAGATGACCGCCTGAAATCCTTTATCAGTGGTTTTCCCGTAAATTTGCAAAAAAAATATGATGAGCACAATAGCAAACAGTAAGGTTCTTGTGATTGGTGGTGCAGGATTTATTGGCAGCCACGTTGTTTCTGAGTTACTTAAAGAAGATGTGGCAGAAGTAGTTGTGTACGACAATTTTACCCGTGGAAAACGGGAATACCTTTCCCGGCAACTCCTCGATAAACGCTGCAGTATTTACCCCATCGGAGGTGACATCAGAGATATGGACATATTGGATACAGCCATGCAGGGAAAAGATTACGTGATTTGCCTGGCAGCGATGTGGCTCCTGCATTGTAAAGATTTTCCCCGAACCGCCTTTGAAGTTAACATGGCAGGCACATTCAATGTTCTTGAAGCTTGTGTGAAAAACAATCAATCATCTTTCAAGCAGCGCACCGAGGTTCCATATGCTTTCATGTAATCATTCCTGCTTATATAGCCAGTATCGCAACCAAGGACCCGAAGTAATGAACTATTAGAAAAATATACCGATGAAGACCACCAATAACCATACGAGCCTAAATGATTATAGTAGCCATTGTTAAAACGATAGCCTCCGGGAAGTCCTGACCACATACTTTGATTCGTCGCACCTGCATTTGGATAATTCCATCTAGGATGAGGACTGGGTACAGTAAGTGTACTTTTCATCATGCCTCCGGCAAAATAACTTTGAGTTCCAATAATATTCTGAACTGCATTTGGATCCATGGATAAGATTAAAGTATTCCAATCCATGTCAGAGGGCACATGCCATCCTTCAGGACACAGACCGTGCATATTGTTTACAGCATACCAGTTATATAATGCACCGTAAATGTTTTTAAAGCCTATGTCATTATTATACCATGCAAAAGCACCGCTTGTGTTGATGGCCCATTCATAACTATTATTACCTGGGTACAAAATATTCGAACCATCGCGATATTTTGTGGTTTTAAGATTATCTTTCATCCAGCATTGATTACCTATAAGTAGAGTATTGTACGCATTTCCATCTATATCTACTACCAAAGAAACATTACAAACAAAAGGTCCGCCATTAATAATCAAATTAGTAATGCCCACAATATCAATACTATTAATATTGCCATCGTTATTAATATCGG
>CAYQRU010000088.1:0-9572 GCA_964419945.1 uncultured Bacteroidales bacterium
GTTTTCACTAAAGATCCGTATTAAAGTTGATCGGTTTGATCAAACTTTCTTCTGGGATATCCACAATAAAAACCGTGGCATTTCGTACTTTTGTTGCAATTTCAAGTTCCGGTCAATCATGACGCCAAAAGAAAACCAGGTCAGAACCAATGTATTAAAGAATAGTAGTGTTGCAAAAAACAGCAGTACTTCTAAGAATGCCACACAGGCTCCCAAAAGCAGGAGTAAAAAAAAAGGTAAAGTCTTTGGGTTTCTCAAAAATGAAAAATACCACCGTTCTACCGGGATTTTCCTGGTACTTTTCTCAGTCTATCTGATCCTGGCATTTTCTTCATACCTGCTGAATTATTTTTCGGGTGGTGTAGGTGCCGATGAACTTGCTGCCAACCAGGGTTTTTATAGCATCATGTTCGATGAATCCATCCCGGTGAACAACTGGGGTGGCAGGCTCGGTGCTTTCTTTGCCTGGCAACTGATTAAAAACGGATTTGGCATCGCCTCTTATATTTTCATTTTTCTGCTTTTTGTAGCAGGTATTCATCTGATGCTTAAAGTGACACTGATGCCTTACTGGAAAACCATTCGATTTGCGATTGTATTTCTTGTTTGGTTGAGTACCACAGCGGGTTTTTTTTACAGAGATTCTGAGCTTTCAATTTTAGGCGGTGTATTCGGGAAATACAGCTCAGCCTGGCTTGAAGGTTTGATGGGCAGGATGGGTGCAGGAATATTGTTATTGTTTGTAATTCTCGTGTTCCTGCTTTTTGCAATTAATCTTAAATCTATTGCCCCGGGAAAGAAAACAAAAGAAAAAACCAATATGGGAGAAAGCGAAGATGAAGAAGAAAAGGAGAATAACTGGATAAACCGTCCGAAAAATTCCCAGAAAGAGGATAAATTTAATACGGTGGAGTTTGCTGTAAATGAAACTGAAGCAACCAACTGGGACGTACATAAAAAAAAACCTGAGCCAGAAAAAGCTGGAAACCAGGTCAATACAATGAAATCAACGCCAAGGGTAAACGAAATCGAATTGACAGTGGAAATTCCGGCAACAGATGACCAGCCAGAAAACGGTAACGGAAACGAACCGCAGCAGCATTTCACCATTGACACACCCTTTGATCCCACCCTGGAACTGGCAAACTATAAGTACCCATCGCTTGACCTTATGGACGATTATGGAGATGATGGCAGCAAAGTACAAAAAGAAGAACTCGAAGCCAATAAAAACCGCATCGTCCAAACCCTTGGAAATTATGCCATACAAATTGAGAAGATAAGAGCAACTATAGGACCCGCTGTAACGCTTTATGAAATAATTCCGGCGCCCGGTATACGTATTTCGCGCATTAAAAACCTGGAAGATGATATTGCCCTGAGCCTGTCGGCAATGGGTATCCGTATCATCGCACCTATCCCTGGTAAGGGAACTATTGGCATTGAAGTTCCGAATCAGAATCCGGAAATTGTATCAATGAAATCAATACTGGCTTCTGATAAGTTTGCAGGTTCAAAATATGAATTGCCTTTCGGGATGGGCAAAACCATTGCTAACGAAGCGTTTGTGGCTGATCTCACGCGCATGCCCCACATCCTGATGGCCGGTGCTACAGGGCAGGGAAAATCAGTTGGATTGAATGCAGTGGTGGCTTCGCTTTTGTATAAAAAACATCCGGCACAGATCAAATTTGTCATGATTGATCCCAAAAAAGTAGAGTTGACATTGTTCTCAAAGATCGAGCGACATTTTCTTGCAAAGCTGCCCGATTCCGAAGAAGCTATCATCACCGACACACGAAAAGTAGTACGCACACTAAATTCCCTGAACATTGAAATGGATTCACGCTATAATCTGCTTAAAGATGCCCAGGTAAGAAACATTAAGGAATACAACAACAAATTCATTGCCCGGAGGCTGAATCCACTTGAAGGACATCGCTATCTGCCTTATATAGTGGTAGTAATTGACGAATTTGCCGATCTTATCATGACAGCAGGAAAAGAAATAGAAGTTCCTCTGACCAGGCTCGCACAATTAGCAAGAGCCATAGGAATTCATCTCATCATTGCGACCCAGAGACCATCAGTGAACATCATCACGGGAAGTATTAAAGCCAACTTCCCTGCCCGTTTCGCTTTTCGTGTGATCTCCAAAATTGACTCGCGGACTATTCTTGACGCATCAGGAGCAGAACAACTTATCGGACGCGGTGATATGCTGCTTTCTACCGGGAGTGATATGATGCGGTTGCAATGTGCATTTATTGATACCCATGAAATTGAGCGGATCACTGATTTTATCGGATCACAGAGAGGCTACCCTGATGCATTCCACCTGCCCGAATATTATGATGAAGAAAATGAAGCTTCTGAAACTTTTGATCCTAATGAGCGTGATGAGTTTTTTGAAGATGCTGCCCGTCTGATTGTAGCACATCAACAAGGTTCTACCTCATTGATACAGCGCAAGTTAAAATTAGGATACAACCGTGCAGGCCGCATTATTGACCAATTAGAACAAGCAGGCATAGTGGGTCCGTTTGAAGGAAGTAAAGCGCGCGAAGTGAAAATTGCCAGCGAAATGGCTTTGGAACAATTTTTGAAAGACCTGTACAAAAAATAATCAGAAAAATGAAAAAAATACTTCTGTTCTCCCTGATCATATGCTTTTCAGTTGCTTCCGCACAAGACAAAAAAGCTACAGCCCTGCTCAACGAAGTCGCCGCAAAAACACAATCATATGACAACATTATGATTGACTTCGGGTACAAAATGGTAAACAAGTCGCAGAATATTGATGAAACCATGAATGGTGTTCTGTTTTCGAAAGAAGAAAAATACAAACTGAATGTGGCCGGGCAGCAAATCATAAGCGATGGAAAAACCATGTGGACATATCTCGAATCGGCTAATGAAGTACAGATCAATGAGCCAGTGGGTGATGACGAAAGTTTCAATCCAAAAACATTCCTGAAATCGTGGCCTGAAAAATTCAAAGTCAGGTTTTTGAATGAGAAAGATCATGTGGCTTTACTGGAGCTTATGCCAAAAGAATCTTCTTCATTCACTAAGGTTCATATAAGAGTGGATAAAAATAAAATGCAACTGCTATCACTTACCATGTTCGATGGAAACGGCAGTGAATTCCAATATTCCATCAAGCGTTTTGTAACCAACCAAATCATCCCTGATTCAGAGTTTTCATTTGATCCACAAAATTACCCGGGCGTTGAAGTTATTGACCTGCGGTAATTCTGATTCCATGAATTTTATCTGAAGAATTTCTAAATTTGCAGCAATGCAAAATATTGAACCATACAATCAGTGGTCTTCCTTATATGTGGCTGCCCAGGATAAACGTTCGCCATTCTTCGGCAGAAAATACCATGAATCCCTGTGTACCCATACAATTTATAATTATTATATCCACCCTCAATGGGACGACATAGGATCAGATACTCTATACCTGAAAATACTTTATGCCGGTTACGGTCAGGGATATTGTATTATAGAACTAATGGGAGAATGGAATGACTGTCTTTATAACGATATCATGTATCTGAAGCGAAACATTGCGGAACCTATGATAGAACAGGGGATCAAGAGATTTATCCTGATCGGCGAAAACGTCCTCAACTTTCATGCTTCTGAAAATGACTATTACCAGGAATGGCGTGAAGACGTTGCAGATGGATGGATTGCAGCGTTAAATCTTCGCAGGCATGTGCTCGAAGAATTCCAGACCATTTATGTGGATAACTACATTTTCATGGACAGCCTGCTGCAACACTTCCCCTGGAGAACTTTTACACCTCAGAACTTGTTCCAGGAGGTTGACAGAATAACAAGCCGGAGATTGTCACAGCATACCTATTAAGCAGAAGCCATAAACTATTCATCAAGTTACCAACTTCATACATCATGATACTTCATTACGATATTACCATCGAGGGCAAAGTGCAGAATGTTGGTTTTAGATTTTATGCACAAAAAAAAGCCCATGAATTTGAAATCACAGGTTCCGTCAGAAATCAGAGAGACGGTAGCGTTTTTATCGAAGCTGAAGGAGAGGAAGAAAACCTGAGCCAGTATATAAAATGGTGCCACAAGGGCCCGCCGTGGGCTTCTGTCACCAATGTCAGAGTAAATCAATCGCCGGTCATGAATTACAGAGGCTTCCTCGTTAAATAAGTGATGATTTGGTCGCCCTCAACATTTCACGTTTACCGGGTGCTCCTGGCAAGCGTTGTACCCTGTATCCGGCTTTTATCATATTCCGCCTCACTTCACCCATTGCAGAATAAGTCACCAGAATCCCATTCGTTTGTGAAGCATCATAGAGTTTCCTGAAAATCTGTTCAGACCATAATTCAGGTTGAACTGAGGGAGCAAATGCATCGAAATAAATCAGTTGAAAATAATTTCCAGGCAATGAGGCAAATTCAATCTTTTCATGGATCTTGCAAAATTGAAAGTGCTTGCTCATGATTATCGTACTGTTCCACCCTGATGCATGCATTTCGAGAAACACTTTGCCAGCCAAAGGATGGGTCAATAGATCCGGATAATTGAGATTCCGGTAGATGTGCGGCAATAAGGGGAAAGGTTCGTAACACACATAATTTATCTGCAATCCTGCTTCATCGGATTCAATAAACGTCAACAAGGCGTTTAGTCCGGTGCCGAAACCAACTTCCAGAATGTTCAGATTGGCTTGCATGCAGGACTTTAAACCGGTATTTATAAAAACGTGACGGGATTCCGTAATTGCACCAAATATTGAATGATAATGTTCTTTCAGGTCGGGAACAAATAATGTATGAGAGCCATCAGATGTGATGATCAGTTGGGATTTCATGTAAGAGTTATTTTGACAAAATTACCCTGATTACTGTTAGGATTGTTAATTTTCTACCCTGATCTGCTTTGAACATCACAATGAATAATCAAAATAAAACAAGGGCAGCTCGCGTTTTGGTTTAAATAAACAAGTTTCCAAACCTTAACATGAATGACTTATTTAAATACAGTAATCGCTGGTACAGGTAGTTATATTCCAGAAACTATCATTCAAAACAGTCAGTTTGCCCACCAGGTGTTTTTTGAGAAAGACGAATCAATTATTGACAGCCCCGGGGAAGTAGTAATCAGAAAATTTCGTGATATTACAGGAATTTCTGAACGTCGCTGGGTAAGCGACGATCTGACCTGCTCGGACATTGCTGCCATTGCCGGGCAGCGTGCCATTGATGATGCAGGCATTGATCCTGAAAGTATTGACCACATAATTCTTGCACATAACTTTGGTGATGTCATCCAGGGTACTGTTCAGTCGGATGCGGTGCCAAGCCTTGCTTCAAGGGTTAAACATAAACTTGGAATCAAAAATCCGTTTTGTATACCATACGATATTCTTTTTGGCTGCCCGGGTTGGATTCAGGGAGTCATCCAGGCTGATGCCTTCATACGTTCAGGGCTTGCCAAGCGCTGCCTTGTAATCGGTGCAGAAACCCTCTCCCGGGTAGTAGATAAATTCGACCGTGATACTATGATATTCTCTGATGGTGCCGGAGCGGCTATCATTGAAATGCAGGAATCAACTGAAAAAAGTGGAATACTAAGCAATTCCTTTATGTCGCATGCCGGAGATGAAGCAGGTTATCTTTATATGGGAAAATCTAATGCCCCTGAGAGCGATCCCAATATCAGATATATAAAAATGTACGGTCGTAAAGTGTATGAATACTCCCTTGTACACGTGCCGGAAGCAATGAAAATCGCCCTTGACAGGTCAGGTATTTCCTTAGATGAATTAAAAAAGGTAATTATTCATCAGGCAAACGAAAAAATGGATGAGGCAATTGTAAAACGCTTTTTCAAACTTTACGGACGGCAAACCGAAACTACTCAAAGTATGCCGATGAATATCAGAGAATTAGGCAATAGTTCAGTAGCCACAGTACCTACTCTTTACGATATGATCCTGAAAGGAAAAATTCCGGGACATGAAATCAAACAAAGTGATGTTGTCATTTTTGCGTCAGTAGGTGCCGGAATGAATATTAATGCATTCGTGTACAGGAAATAAAGTTATGACAGCAGGATTAACAGTGGTTGCGTGCATTATTATACCGGATCAACAATACAATATAACGGTTAATAGATTCCTGGATTATGAAACTGACTTCTGAATTTGTACCAACAGGCGACCAACCCGAAGCCATAAGGCAACTTGTTGAAGGATTGAAGCGCGGTGACCCTGCCCAGGTACTGCTGGGAGTTACAGGATCAGGGAAAACATTCACCATAGCCAATGTGATCGGGCAAGTCAACCGACCGACACTTGTTCTCAGTCATAATAAGACTCTTGCGGCCCAGCTGTATGGTGAGTTCAGGCAGTTTTTTCCCGAAAATGCAGTGGAATATTTTGTTTCATATTACGATTATTACCAGCCTGAGGCATACATTCCCTCAACAAACACCTACATCGAAAAAGACCTTTCTATCAACGATGAGATCGAAAAACTCAGGCTTAGTGCAACTTCAGCCTTGCTGAGCGGTCGTCGTGATGTGATAGTTGTAGCTTCTGTTTCGTGTATTTACGGTATAGGTAATCCGGAGGATTTTTACAATAACGTTATCGAACTACACAATGGCGATATTATCAGTCGCGATATTCTGCTTCATAAGTTGGTCAACAGCCTGTATTCAAGAGCAGGAACCGACCTTCAGCGGGGAACTTTTCGCGTAACCGGCGATACCCTTGATATCTTCCCGGCGTATGCTGATCACGCTTTCCGGATAATTTTCTGGGGCGATGAGGTTGAAAGTATTGAATCCTTCGATCCATTCCATGGGCACAAACTGGAGGCGGCAAAAATGATGACACTCTATCCAGCTAATATTTTTGTCACCTCACATGAAAAAATGAAGGAGGCTTTTATCAATATTCAAAGAGATCTGCGTAAGCAAGCAGATTATTTCTATGAGAATGGCCGGTCGCTCGAGGCAAAGCGTATTGAAGACAGGGTAAGTTATGATCTTGAAATGATGCGGGAATTGGGCTACTGTCCTGGAATTGAAAATTATTCCCGCTATTTCGATGGCCGGCCACCGGGAGCCAGGCCTTTTTGCCTGCTAGATTATTTTCCTGACGATTTTCTTACTGTGATTGATGAAAGCCATGTTACTATTCCTCAGATCAGGGCTATGTATGGCGGAGACCGGTCGCGCAAGCAGGTACTTGTGGATTATGGATTTCGTCTGCCGGCTGCTCTCGACAACCGTCCCCTCACTTTTGAGGAATTTGAGAACATTACAGGACAAACCATTTATGTGAGCGCAACACCGGCCGATTACGAACTTCAGAAAACTTTAGGCGTGGTGGTTGAACAGCTTATTCGGCCAACCGGCCTTCTTGATCCTGAAATTGAGGTTAGACCAAGTCTGAATCAGATAGATGATCTACTGGAAGAGATTCGTATCCGGATAGTAAAAAACGAAAGGACTCTCGTAACGACCCTGACCAAGCGTATGGCCGAGGAGCTTACAAAATACCTGATACGGCTCAATATTAAATGCATGTATATACACAGTGACGTAGAAACACTTGAACGCGTCGAAATATTGCAAAAACTGCGTACCGGCAATATAGATGTTGTAGTGGGTGTTAACCTTTTACGAGAAGGTCTTGATTTGCCTGAAGTTTCGCTGGTTGCCATATTAGATGCCGACAAGGAAGGATTTCTGCGCTCTGAGCGTTCACTCACCCAGACAGCAGGCCGGGCTGCCCGGAATCTCAACAGCCGTGTGCTCATGTACGCAGATAAAATGACCGACTCAATGCAGAGAACCATCGCCGAAACCAATCGCAAACGCGAGAAGCAGCTTGCCTATAATGCTGCAAATAATATCACACCAGCGCAAATCATCAAAAATATTGCTTCCATCATGGGACAAACGTCAGTAGCTGGTTCGTACGATAAAAGTAGCTCAAAATTCTATGCTGAGAAAGATGAAATCAATGTTGCTGCTGACCCTCTTGTTCAATATATGCGTACAGAAGAATTGCAGAAAGCTGTGGAACGCGCACGTAAAAGCATGGAAAAGGCGGTTAAAGAACTCGACTTTGTGGAAGCAGCAAGATGCAGAGATGAAATGTTCGCATTTCAGAAACTTCTGAAAGAAAAACAGAAATAGTATCGCACAAATCTGTTAATCATTTGATCAGCCAATGAGGCATCTTTTCACACCTACATTATTTTCTGTTTGAAGGATCAGTGTTACAGCAGCAGAAAAAATTCAATGCTGAAAATACCTGGATTCCGTATCTGACAAAGTATCAGTTGCCTGGGTTCGGTATTCGGATATGATATTTTTTCTGGCAACCCCGTTGTCACATCAAGAAAGTTTCAAAATGGTGTGCTCACGAGGAATATGTATATGTGTGTGATCGGTTCCTGAAGAAATTTAATCACCGGAAGAAATCCTCAATTGAGTAATCTCTACATCTGATCCTTCAGCGTAAATACTGATCCAGTTATTGTCAATCCGGTACCATCTGTCTTGCGAACTGACCCTGATGATAAACTGATTTTCTTCCTTACCACCGGGATTTCTGACTACTATACCGCCATTCTTTTGTTCATTCAATCCATAATTCAGGAAGAAACGGGAAGACTCGGTATTGGCAAAACGCACGTTCAGGGACACATAGTTGTTTCGTCTGACGCGCATATCTACAGGTTTAAAACTAAATCGCTGTTCATTGCCTGATTTGATACTCAAAGGTTGAGTAACCAGATCAACAATCGCCCTTTCTTCAATGTATTTCTTGATCTGGCCAATCATTTCGGTGGGATACTTTTCATCAGGTTTCAATTGAGCTGCCTCCTGATAAGAATCTATTGCCTGATCGAAAATTTTGGTACTGTAAAAACGATCAGCATCTGTGATCAGTTTGTCGTACGATTCCTGAATCTTTCTTTTCTCAGCCGCTACAATGGCACCTAGTTCATTTATTTTGTTTACTGGAAGAGATTCGTTTGGTTTCAGGTGGGAAGCTGACTCCCATGATGCCAGCGCTTTGATCAAATCTTTGTTTTCTTCGTGAAATTGTGCCGAACTTACAGCATTTGCGTATGCCGCATCTATTTCGGACTCACTTATCAGATTGCGCGACTCATTGATACGGTTTTCAGCATATGAATCGTTGGGTTTATACTTTAAGGCTTCCTGGTAAAATTCGATCGCCTGACTATAATTACCGATGGTGAATTTTGAATCAGCAGCAGAAATTTGTTGATCATAAGCAAGCTGTTTGGCTTCCAACTCTTTAATAATCTTTTGAACCTCTTCGAGTTTTTTCTCTGGATATGCTTCTTCGGGTTTGATGGATGCTGCAAGAGAAAACTCCTTTAAGGCCTCATGATATTCCTTGTCCTTTAATGCTTTATCAGCCCTGGTGATGGCTTCACTGTAATTCTTTTGCTTCTCTGCAACCGCTGCGAGCAAATCGTTGATCTCTGTGATCCTGCCCTTAGCATGCGCATCATCGGGACTGAATGTCA
>CAYQRU010000088.1:9672-16404 GCA_964419945.1 uncultured Bacteroidales bacterium
TCTTCCGGTTTGATGTTGCCTGCCTGTTTGTAGAAAGTCAACGCCTGCCCGTAATTCTTGTCTGTGAATGCTTTGTCGGCTTTAGTGATCGCATCGGCATAACTCTTTTCCTTATCGGCAATGGCGGTCAGTAGTTCGTTGATCTCTGCGATTCTGCCCTTAGCATGCGCATCATCGGGACTGAATGTCAGAGACTGCTGGTATTTTTCTCTTGCCTGTTCATACTTTCCGGCATCGAACAGGGCATCGGCCTGGCTTTTATGTTCGGCATACGCCTTTTGATCGGCCAGTATTTTCTCTGTTTCTGAAATTCGTTCAAGCGTTTGATTATCCAGCGGAAGCAGGGATTTTGCCTGGTTGTATTGATCCAACGCCAGCGCATATTCCTTGCCTGAAAAATGCTCATTGGCTTCAGAAAGCAGGTCAACAACTTTTTGTGTGGGTTCAATCCGCTGTTTCGGATGGCTTTCTTCCGGTTTGATGTTGCCTGCCTGTTTGTAGAAAGTCAACGCCTGCCCGTAATTCTTGTCTGTGAATGCTTTGTCGGCTTGTTCAATTATTTCATTATATGATTTTTCCCTGTCTGCTAAAGAAGCAAGTATCTCATCTATTTGCCTAATTCGTTCTGACGGATGTGATGCTTCTGGTTTCATTTCCAATACCTGAATGTATTTTTCACGTGCAACCTGATATTTGGCTGCATTAAAAAGGTCATCAGCATCTGTGAGAGTATTGTTATAAATTTTTTCAGCTTCAAGAAACGCTTCAATTTCAGTCAGAATTTTATCGCTTTCGTTGTCAAGCGCTTTAATTTTTTCCGCTTTCCGGTATTGAGCGAGTGCCTTACCATATTCCTTGTTATTATAAAACTGAAAAGCATCTTCGAGTGCTTTGGCATATTCAGCATCTGCTTTGGCAAGGATTTCTATTCTCTTTTCAATCTCTATAATTCGGTCAACGGGGTATTTCTCCTGAGGTTTTAGGCGAAGGGCATGCTCATAACCAGCCCGCGAACCAGAATAATCGGCTGTTTCGAAAAGGTGATCAGCATTTTCGATCACCTGTGCATACACTGCTTCCAGCGATCGCTGTTCGGTTCCCATAGCATTGATACGATCAATCATACTTTGAGGATATCGTTCTTCTGGTTTTATACCGGCTGCTTTTTTGTATGCAAGAAGCGCTGCTTCGTAATCCTGTATCATATAAAACTGATCCGCATCTGCAATAGATTTTTCATAAGCACTTTGTTGTTGCCGCACAAGATCGAATTTCCGGTTAATATCATTGATCCTGGTGCGTGCATGTGGTTCGTCAGGAAGCAGGCCAGAGGCATACAGGTATTCAGTTTGGGCAGCCTGATAAAGTTCAAGGCTGTAAAGCGAATCGGCTATCCTTACTGATTTATTGTATAGCTCCTGTTTACGCGCAAGTTCCGTAAGAATATCATCAATTTCCTTCATCTTTTGAACCGGAAGTTTTTCTTCAGGTTTTAAGACATTTGCCCAAAAATACTGATCCCGGGCCCTGATAAAGTCACGTAGATTTATAAGCCGGCTGGCTTCAGCAATATAACTATTGTAACGCCTTTGTTCCTCAGGATCAGGAGATATCTCCCTGATCTGATTCAGTTTGAGCCTTGGATATGATGCCTGTGGATTAATACGGATGGCATTTTCGTATTCAACACGTGCTTGTTTGAAGTTTCTCTGTTCAAAATATTGTTCGGCTTTCAGGATGATCTTTTCATAATCACCCCCCACCTCTTGCCCATTCAAATAAACTGGGGAAATTGATAGAATATGGATTATAAGTATAGTAGTTAAACTTCTGTAGATCATTTATCTGACGAATTTTGCTGTTGATTTCTGTTGAGATTTGTCAGTCATACCGGCCACTTATTATAACGCCATCCGAGATCATAAGTTTACGGTCGGCGAGATTGGCTAATTCCTGGTTGTGCGTAACAATAACGAAAGTTTGCTGAAATTGGTCTCTGAGATAGAAAAAGAGTTTATGCAACTCTTTAGCATTGGCCGAATCAAGGTTTCCTGAAGGTTCATCGGCAAAGATCACAAAAGGATCGTTAATGAGTGCCCTGGCCACTGCCACCCTTTGCTGTTCACCTCCTGAAAGTTGCGATGGTTTATGATCGAGGCGTTCAGTAAGGTTAAGAATTTCTGCAAGCCGGTGAGCCTTTTCCATGGCAGAATCTTTTGAAGTTCCCGCAATAAAGGCAGGAATACAAATATTTTCTGCAGCCGTAAATTCAGGCAAAAGATGATGGAACTGAAACACAAATCCGATGTGCTTATTCCGGAAAGAGGATATCTTTTTGTCGTTCATTGAACTGATATCCAAATTATTGATATTAACTCGTCCGGTATCTGGTTTATCGAGTGTTCCAAGAATATGCAGTAAGGTACTTTTACCAGCGCCCGATGCTCCTACAATGGAGATGATCTCACCCTTTGCAATATTGATATTTATTCCTTTAAGCACTCTTAAAGCACCGAAACTTTTATGTATGTTGTCTGCTGTGATCATTATGTTGGTTTACAATTTAACCGGGTAAATGTTTATGATTTCTTTTCATGGCTTGGTCTAATATTCATATTAACCAGCGTATGAACGGCCCTTATAAGCACTGTTCGCTTTTTTCAGTTCGGAAGTTTGATATTTAAATAATGTTCATATTTTTATATTTTCTAAACATATGATAATCGATGTAATATAGAAACCTTACCGTTATACTATTTAACTGCGATGCTTCCAGGGTTTTCTCCAAATTGTCAAAAAAATTATTACTGACCTGTGCTTCTTCCTTCATTATAGCATTCTTAAAAACAATCCCAAGATTGCTTCCCGGAGAAAACTCCCATTCAAAAAGCATGTCTACATTCAGTGTATTAAAATTGAAATCATGTGAATGCACATAATCTTCTTTAGGAATCAGACGTCCATCCTGGGATAAACTATAAAAACTGTTGTAATTACCTCTGAACCAGTAATGACGCATCCACAGGCTCAACGACAGGTTATTCCGGAACATATACCTGCTGCTAATAGTGTTTTCGATAGTCTTAAGTTCTCTTTTCCCGAATATTACATCCTGAGCTAATTGTTCAACAAAGCCGGGATCGTTTTTCTGTATTGAATGACTCACACGGTATTGCATTGTGAGCCGGTCGCTGAATCGGATAATTGGATTAATGGTCAAAGCCGTTTCAGTATAATTATCTTCATTTATGGTATATTCGATTCCTCCATCCAGCGCGAAAGGCTTCCTGTAATCACTTGAAAAGCTGAAAAAAGTATATGTATAAAGGGGAATCAGATAAAATCTTCCGGCTGTTCTTGGTTCATAATAATCAAAACTTCTGTACAGACTTTGTTTCAATCCGGCCCATATCCAGAGGTAACTCCTGAATATTCCGTTTGTTCTCCAAAGAAGACTTCTTTCCGTGTTTTTTCCCGTACTCATACGGTACGAATCCGTCATGGTAAGGTTAGAAGATAAATTCAGCATTCGCCAGAAAGGTTCATAAATTGTATATGAAATGGTTGTCCCCTGGCTGAACTGATCATTACGGTGGTTCAAACCCAGACCATTGATGCTGTATTTACTATCCATTGCATCAAACGATATTTTAAACTGGAATTTTCCTTTAACTTTAGCAACATCAAAAGTATAACGATAACCGATATCTGTATTTTTCTGCCCCTGTTCAACCTGGTCGTATTTTATAAATATCTGGCTTATTCTGCCTGCTGCATTAAAACGATAGCGGTTGCTCTTCTCGTAGTATGTGATGCCCGTGGCTGTCACATTCTCGTTGTTGAAACCATGAGAACGTGTGACATTCGTGTTGATAAGATAAACCGCAGAATTTGAATTCAGACCCTGGTCCATTACAACGATACTGTAATTTGTAAAAGGTTCGGTAAGAATGCTGCGTTGTGCACCTGTTGAATCCTTGGCGATGGCATAGGTATTGGCAGTCATTGCGTTAAAAATTCCAATACCCAGGTTGGTATTTGTACGACCTGATACTTTTGCTGCATTAATCAGTTGGGCTTTATCAGGATTCTTATGTAAGAACTCACCATCTTTCAATTTGTCAACGGCATAATCATATAGTTGCGGTTTGCGGCCAATGCGGCGGGTATAAAAGAGATCCCCTTTCATGAATAAATCCACTCCTTCTTTGAAAAATCCACGGTTCTCATCGTACACAGTCTCAAAAGCACTAAGGTTCTTTATCTCTCGATCCGTAGCCACTGTGCTGAAATCCGGCATAAGGGTCATATCAAGAGTAAATCCCTGGTTAATGCCGTACTTAAGGTCCAATCCGCCGGAAAAACCTTCAGAATAATTGCTTATTCCGGGAAGATTGAAAGGATAATGCTCAATATGAGCGGAAACAAATGGAGTAAAAGATAATCTCAAAGGCGGGTTGATGTCGCTTAATCCATGCAGTTGACCCCAGTATACCGATGTGTTGGAAACTCCTTTTGGAACCAAAGCCCATTGAATTAATTCACGGGAACGACGAATGGATCGTAGTATCTGTATGCCCCAAACCTGTTGAACGTTAACCGGAAACCGTATGGCTGACCAGGGAATTCGTATTTCTAATGACCATCCATCATGATCAATAAAAACTGAGCTTTCCCAAACAGCATTGAAAGTTTCATCACTACGGCGGCTATCACGCTGCACACCAGAAGCATAAACCTCAAAAATATAAGCGTCAAGACCATTTGAGTAGGTATCGAACTGAACACTGAAAAAATCTGCATTCAGTTCATCATCACGATTTCCAAGTTGAGTAAGGATGCTGTCGGGTGCTACATCAAATAATCTTGCTCCAATATACAAAGCCCTGTCATCGTATAGAAAGCGAACTTCGGTTTTTTGTCCGGCAGGTGCATTAAAAAAAGGTTCATATTGATGAAAATCAATCAAAGGTTCCGCATGAATCCACATTTGCTCATTGATTTTTCCATCAATGTGCGGAGCAGTAAGTGTCCTTACCGCAAAGGCAGTTTTAGAAGCAGGGTGTGAACCGAACAAGGCTGAAGGAATCCACAACACAAGTAAACAAAACCTAAGCAGCATCTGTTATAATTTGCAATTTTCAGGATGTAAAACGATGTTTTAAAGATTATCGTCTGCAATGCCTTTACATGAAAAAGGTTTTTCTAATTTTGGGCACTCAAATTATTAAAGTTAACAGGGAAAGAAATATTAACCAAATCCCTCGGCTGCTCAACGACTCAATCCCTTAACACATCAACACTGTAACCGCTAACACATTAAAAATGAATCTACACGAATATCAATCGAAATCAATTCTAAAAAAATACGGCGTTCAGGTACCTGAAGGCATGGTTGCTTTTACACCTGAAGAAGCGCTGCAGGCTGCGAAAACGCTTCAGGAAACCACAGGAACAGATAAATGGGCTGTGAAAGCACAAATTCACGCCGGAGGGCGTGGTAAAGGAGGAGGAGTGAAAATTGCCAAAACCCTCGACGAAGTTAAAGAATATGCAAAAGCCATTCTCGGTATGCAGTTGGTTACCCCTCAGACTTCCGCAGCCGGCAAAAAGGTGAACAAAATTTTAGTTGAGCAGAATATATATTATCCCGGTCAGTCGGAGGTTCAGGAATTTTACATAAGTATCCTGCTCAATCGTGCCCGTGGCCGTAATATGATCATGTACTCACCCAAAGGTGGGATGGATATCGAAAAAGTGGCGGAGGAAACGCCGGAATACATTTTTACTGAAGAAATTGATCCCAAGGTTGGATTACAAGCTTTTCAGTGCCGGAAAGTTGCGTTTAATCTCAGCCTCTCAGGGACTGCATTCAAAGAGATGACTAAATTCATTGCCGCTCTTTACAAAGCCTATGAGAGCGCTGATGCATCGCTGTTCGAGATCAACCCCGTAATCAAAGCCGCCGACGACCGGATTTTTGCTGCTGATGCAAAGGTAGTGGTTGACAATAACGCCCTGTTCCGCCATAAGGACATACATGAAATGCGTGATCTCGACGAGGAAGACCCCACAGAAGTGGAAGCTGGTAAATTTGACCTGAATTTCGTAAAGCTCGACGGTAATGTAGGGTGCATGGTCAACGGTGCAGGACTTGCCATGGCGACTATGGACATGATCAAGTTATCAGGAGGCGATCCGGCCAATTTTCTTGATGTAGGCGGGTCGGCCAATGCCAAGCGCGTGGAAGAGGCATTCCGGATTATCCTGAAAGATCCCAACGTGAAAGCAATCCTGATTAATATTTTCGGAGGCATTGTGCGCTGCGACCGCGTTGCCCAGGGCATCGTGGATGCTTATCAGAACATTGGTCAGATTAATGTACCAATTATCGTACGCCTGCAAGGTACCAATGCCGAAGAAGCAAAGGTACTGATTGATAGCTCCGGCCTCAAGGTTTCATCAGCCATCACTTTGGAAGAAGCCGCTGAAAAAGTAAGGTTGGCGGTGGGATAGTTATTTTGTGCTGAATAGAATATGTTCCTATATGTTATTGTTATTGAATATAATAGATAATATCTTTATAAATATACTTCCAGCTCTTCCAAATATGTCAAAAGATTAATTTTGTCAATTCAAATCATCGGCGTAATTTGCGCCCGTTTAACCAAATCGTATCATTTATGAAAAAAGCAATCCTCACCCTTGGCGCGCTGGCAATGGCATTTTCGA
>CAYQRU010000089.1:0-16196 GCA_964419945.1 uncultured Bacteroidales bacterium
ATGATAATCTGTAATTTGAATGTTACCGCCCCGATAGGTTTTGTACGGCCAAAAATAGGTTTATTTCAAACATAATGAACGCCAAAATGCAATTCATATAAGATAAATAGTGAATACATTGTAAATTTGCCGGCAGGTATGGAAGATAAGAACAGGCAAATAATCCGCACACTCACAGAACAAGCCAACGAAATAGTGGCTGGTTCCTATATCAATGCTGATAAGCTTTTCAGGCTGACCGATAAGAATAATTCCTCCGGTGAATTAGCTGAACTGGCAGAAGCCTTTGGCATGATGACGGTAAAAATCGAAGCACGCGAACTGGCATTGGAGCAAACCATTGAAGAACTTAAGAAGAAAAATGCCCGCATTGAATCACTTAACAGTATTCGCTCACAGCTAAGTTCAATTTTCGTCAACGTTGTTTTGCTCGTCACCAGCTACATTTTTATTCTGGGTTTAATAAAAGACGAGTTCTTGTTGGCTGATACTGTCATTATATTCCTAAAAAAATACCCGGTCATTGAAATTCCGGCACTTTTTATTGTTCTCAGAATAATCAGGTCAAGTAATCTGAAAATAAAAGACTTCGGACTGACATTCTCAGGTTGGAAGCGCTCCGTTTCCATATCATTAGCAGTGTCTTTCCTGGTTATAGCTGTACTGGCTGGTATCAAATATTATGTAAACAAACATACTCCGGGTATTTTCAGGGAAAATTCCATTTTTGATGTATCCTATTTTGGTGTTTCATATATTACTTACCTCATTACTGCGCCATTGCAGGAATTTGTTACCAGAGGAACTGTTCAGGGAAGTCTTGAGAGACTGCTTGAAGTGAGGCATAAAGGATTTATTTCTATTCTGGTGACTACTTTCCTTTTTGGTGCGTTGCACATGTTTCATTCTTTCAGTCTCGCGATAGCGTCGTTTATTACAGGATGGATTTTGGGCTATATGTACTTGCGGCAACGAAACCTGGTAGGCGTCAGTTTGGCACATTTTCTTATTGGTAATGCTGCAGGACTTATGGGATATTGGAATTTTTTTTAATGCCTATGCTGTTGAAAATGAAATGGGCAATACTCAGATTGCACTTTATGTTCTGGTCCGTGATCGGAATTCTGACATTCGGACTTGCTTATTACATCTTCATGCCTGTTTACACCTGGTATTTTTTTAACGATGTGAAATTTTACAAGTATCACAGATATGGTTACAGAATCCTGGGAGCTGGTATTTATTATTTTCTGAGGTGGATGAGTTCGCGTAAGTTCAGAAAGATGTTTGCCATGCCGTTGACAGCTCCGCCACAGATGGCACCCGACCATTCAAAACTAAGACTGCAACAAACATGGAGTGGTTCCACGGAACATTGTAACGGATGTATAATATGTTGCACAAAAGCAAAATGCAGTCTTATTGACCACCGTACAAACACATGTATGAGTTACAGATCATTCTACTGGAGATATTTTCATTGCGGGCGCTTTCCTGAAAACCAGTTTCAAATTGACTATTATGGGTGTCCGAAATGGGAAATTACATGAAAAGAAACGGCATCGCTCAATATTGAGCAATACCTTTCCTTGTCCGGCGTTTCGGATAATTCATTTTATCTGTACTTTTGGCTCAAACAATGAATAACGGCGCACTATCATGCATCAGTTAAAAAAGCTGCTTTTTCTGCTCATTATATGTTTTATTTTCTCCTCCCCCGGCAATGCGCAGGATCGCAAACCCGGAATTGTGGAGCAACGAAAGGAGATTGGTGACAGCATCAGCGTTTACTACTTTTTTGACAGTACCGGACAAATCGTTTCGCCCCGCTACATTGCACTGGATACTTCGTTGTATCATTTTCATCATTACCAGGCGCTTCAAGCACAGAGTCGCAGCAACGCAGGGATTGGAAATACCGGACTGGCATATACGAGTATGCAGTGGAACAACCGGATTGCGATGGATTCATGGTACAGTATTTCCGCTTATGATGCCTATCGTCTGACATCCAACAATCTACCCTACTATAAACTAAATATGCCTTTTACTGTTCTCGCTTATACTACAGGCAGAAACCGTGAGCAGGTTTTTAAGGGAAGGCACTACCAACAGGTGCTTCGTGATCTGGGTGTCGGTGTCAATTTCAACCTGATCAAGTCGAACGGCGCTTACCTGAGGCAGCGATCTGATAATGCCTCTGTGGCATTTCAGGCACTTTTCAGGACGCATAACAAGCGATACGGAATAGCAGGAAGTTATATCAACAATCGCTTCATACATTGGGAAAACGGAGGGATTGCCAATGCAGCGCAATTTGAGAACAATGAAGAACCTACACGCGACCGGGTCATTGTAAAATTGAGTAATGCAGAAAATCGCCTGAGGGAATCAGTTACCGGTTTCCGTCAATATCTGCACCTTGGCAAGCCTGATACACAGAAAAGTGATTCTGTTATAAAAATTTTCAAAAATACAGGTACACTGGTTCACAGCTTCGGCTATCAGCGTCTGGCCATGATTTACAGTGATAAAAATCCCGGAAACGGTTTCTATCCTGATATTCTCCTCGATTCCCTGCTCACTGATGATTCACTGGTACTACATACAGTCAATAATGATGCTCAATGGCAATTCCCCCTGATCGAAAGTGATCTCATAAAATTAAACATCACCTCGGGTTTGGAGCATGTATTTATGCATTACAGGATGCATACCATCAATTATAAATACAACCAACTGATACCTTATTTCAGACCCACACTGAAAGTCGGTAAAAATTTGGTCATAAGAGCTAATATTCAAAGAGTCTCAGGTGACTTCAGGAATAACGATCAGGAGATTTGGTTGTCAGGCACCTATCGCTTTGGTAATTCCGATCCTTTGGTGATAGAGGGGAAAGTGATGCGGTCACTGATCACTCCAGGCTTATTCTTTCACCTGTTTCAATCAAATCACTTTGCATGGGATAATACATTTGAACAACAAAAAATGAGCGAGCTAAAACTGGATGCTTCCTGGAGAACAACAAGAGCAGGCTTCTCTCTGAACTCAGTTCATGGTTTCGCATACCTTGACTCACTGGCACATCCTGCCTGGTTCGATAACAGTTTCAATGTTTTTTCAGCTTTTGCCGAAAGTCGTTTACAGTTACGTCATTTTACCTTCGACTGCACTTTCCAGTTTCAGCATGTTTCCGAAGAAACCGCCCTCAGGCTTCCATCACTGATTCTGGATGCTGCCATTTCTTATGAACGCCCGCTGTTTAAAGGTGCGTTACAGGCCATGGGAGGGATTGAACTTTTCTACAATACTGACTGGTTTGCTCCAGCTTATATGCCGGCCACAAGGAGTTTTTATATTCAGAATCAGTTTAAAACAGGAAGCTATCCATACGTGGATATTTTCGTGAACCTACGTATCAGGCGAGCCCGGTTATTCCTGCTCCTGCAGCATGTAAACAGCGGTTTTTCCGGGTATACATATTATATGATCCCAACCTATCCGATGCCCGACAGGGCTTTCAAATTCGGTGTGAACTGGATGTTTTACGACTGATATCTGACTTTGCTGACTCATGCATGACCGTTCAGATATTTCCTTAATGTGGCAAGGTCTTCAAGAACCGGCCGTCCGCTTTGCCGAAGTCTTTGCAGTGATTGATGACCTTTTGCCACCAAAATGCTTTGCCAGCCCATTTCGTATGCAACTTCATGATCGTGAAGGGTATCTCCTATCAGGATAATACTTTCCGGCGCCATGTTAATGATAGCCTGCAAGCGTTTGGCAGCAACAAGTTTACCATCAGCATAGTGGTCGGAAGTTCCTGAAATAAAATCAAAATAGCTGAAAATTCGTTTTTCTTTCAATGAGTTTTCAAGCAATTCCTGTTGCATAGCCGAAAGAATATACTGGGGTATTTCGCGGTCAGAAAGAAATGACAAAGTATCCACCACATCAGGAAATAAGGGGCATACAGCCAGGTGCTGGCGGTACATATCTATAAACTCAACAGCAACAATATCAAAAGATTCCAGTTCGAAATTGAAGCCAGCCTCTTCATAATATTTTTTTACCGGGAATCTGAAAATCCGGCGGTAAGTCTCTTCATCAAGGGGCGGAATGTTGCGCTGTATCAGCATTTCGTTTATGGAGTTCACACAAATACGGACATCATCAAGCAATGTTCCATTCCAATCCCAGACAATTGCCTTTATGGAAGATACATCCATTGTTAATTCATGTTGCATGCAGCAAAAGTAAACAATCAGCCAGTACTTCACCCCATATGGTTCATAAAACCTGTGTTTATGGAAATTAAAAACCCCGGCGGATTTGGGAAACTCCACCGGGGTAAGGTAAAAGATAAACGCCGCCGGGTTTGGAGAATCCCGCCGGATTACAGCAAATTACATAACGATGAGTTTCTTTACCAGTACGATACCTTCTGTTTCGAATCTGAGAATGTATACTCCGGGCTGCATCTGACGAATGTTTAGCTGTGTTTCCTCGCCTATGAACCAGGACTGGCTGAGCAATCGGTCATTCAGATCATATATGGCATATTTTACAAGTCCTTTATTAGCAGGTACTTTAACTACCACATGATTTGCGGCCGGATTTGGATAAAGTTCAATGGCCCACTCAGCAGATTCTTTGAATGATTGCCCGGTGGCAGCTAAAAGCTCATCTGATTTCAGAAAGTTTACCACCTCCACATGATCAAACCACGCCGTCGAAGTGCGGTTGGATCGCACACTTTCGGTGAAAACACCAGCCATAATGCAGCTATTCATGGTTATGTTTACACTGTTACGTTGATGCCAGGTGGTTCCGTTGTAGGAAGTGAAAACCTTGAAATTATTTCCATTGCGCTGGATCTTCATCCACCGGATCAGTTGGGCAACATGGCTGGCATTACGCATGGCCTGCCCCTGCGATGTTCTGGTTCCTGTAAGCACATTGGGATTGTAAAGCAAGGTTTTAAAAAGTACGGTCTTTGCAGCCGGATGATTACTCTCGCGCATCATCACTCCGGCATAACCTCCATTGGTTACATCATCGAGCCTCGCTATGACCGTTCCGTTACCGCACAACTGCTGATAAACAAAATGGAAGACATCGTTGGTGGTAGTGCTTTGGCCTGTCGAAGTAAGTCTAAATGAACCTTCATTATCACATGGCGAATAGATGGCCGTACCGTTGGCGTTAAGGTGGGTGTTGCTGTTCACCCAGGGAGGTAACAGTGCAGTGCCTTGTTCCACGCTGATCGTAGCCAGGCAGGAAGCGCTATTGCCACTGGGATCTTCAGCTTGTACCTGGACTGTGAATACTCCACCGAGATCATCACAGGTAAAAGTACCTGGGATGATGTCTGTTATGGAGATCGGACCGCAATTATCGGTGCTGGCACCGAAGTTGAGCACATCGGTGTCGAGTAGGGTGTACATGCCATAAGGATCAAGGTAAATGGTTTTCGTTATTCCAACGAGGGTGGGAGGTGTAACATCAAGCACTGTGACAGTGGCCGTAGAGGATGCGGCATTTCCTTTTGCATCGGTTACTGTAAGAACGAAAGAATTCGTGCCAATATGATCACAGGTGAAGGTGATGCTGGCAGGCGAAAGAATTAGCTCCGCAGGGTCGGAACAGTTATCCGTTGATCCGTCGTTTACATCTTCGGCATAAACGGTCACAGAATTGCCGTCAAGGTAAACCGTGATGTTTTTACACACTACATCCGGAATAAGATCATCATTAAAACTCACCTGCACTGAAACCGTACTGGTGCATCCTCCAACTGGATCGGTGATGATGAAATAAAGGGTGGTAACATTGCCACTAAGTGTTGGTAACGGGAGGAAGGTATTTGACAGCTGGTCGTAATTACCAGCAGGAATGGTCAGATTTTCATCTATGTACCAGGTTTCAGCAATTTCAAAACCAGCCATTTCGTCTAATTGCAAGGCAGGGTTTATGCTTTCTGAACAATCGCCGCTAAAAGGGGCTACTACCACCTGATTGTTGTCAATGCTTGCAATAGGATTGCCCAGCGGGAACTCGATAATACCATTGTTAATCACAGCATTTGCCGGGGTAGCGATGTTACCCATGCTCATATTTACAGCACCTGCGGCTTTGATAGCGTCTCCATCAGCTTTTGAAATCAGCACACACGGAATGGTGACCAGATTGCCATAATCGCCTGCCCCCATGATGAATGCAGGGCCAGGAATGTTGTTGATCACGATGACTGCAATGGCGCCTGCCTGTTCGGCAAGAAGACATTTTAATCCAAACTGACAGGTTCCACGATCGATCAGGGCAATTTTGCCGGCCAGTTGTGCGGCGTTCTGATAGGGAGCATAGCATCCCAGGCTCGATGCTCCGGCATCGCTGACCAGCACGGCATCAGCTGTCCATACACCACTCCCTACATCGCCTCCAAAACCTGCAGCAGCAAAATTATACGCTCCTGCTACACCTCCAGGTGAATTGACCACAACAGCAATACCGGCATGCTGTTCAGTAGTGATGGTTGTAAGCAGTCCATTGTTGGTAAAATTAGTGAGATTGCTAAGAGGAGCATGCATGCGGATCACGGCACATTGACCGTTGGTAAATATTCCTTCATTTTGAATGCCATAGGTTGAAGTGTAGGATTCTGCTTCACCGGTGATGATGGTGGCATCATTGGTGAATGTGCTTCCTGCTTCCACATATATTCCACTGTTGGTGGTGCGATCAATACGTATCTCAGCTGCCCCGGTGTTGTTCAGGCCGGCAGAAAAGAAAAGGAAAATCCCATATCCGTCAACGGTTGCATGATTTCCAATAACAAGCTTACCTGCATTTTCGTTGGTATGATGTGCATTGACAAAGGCATATTCAGTCGTCCGGTCAATGGTGATCTCGCCTGTAGCACTGTTCAGAAAAAAGTTGGATGCACCCTGATTGTTTATTCCACGTTTACCAATAGGATTGTTTACACCAAGCTGCATTTTGCCCTCATTGATAAATTGAGCATCAGCATTTATGACGCCCAGTTCGGTGGTACGGTCAATATGAATTTCGCCGGTAGCGGTGTTGGTAAAGTCAGAGCCGGCATTTTGTAAACCGCGTAATCCAACACTTTCCTTAGAACCAAACTTAATTAGTCCGCTGTTGGTAACCGGTCCTACACTGGAAAAACCAATATCGGTTGAACGGTCTATGTGTATTGTACTATTTAACGTATTGGTAAAAGCTCCTTCGTTTCCAATACCAAGTGAGCCAACACCTGCAGTATTTCCAATAACAAGCAACGCTGCATTGATGAATTTTGAACCTCCTCCATTGTTGTACAATCCCATAACAGCACAACGGTCAATGTAGATTTCTCCGCTAAGTGTGTTTGTAAAAGTGCCGATATTCTGGATACCATACTGGCCGACACTCACCGTGCCTCCTATGCTGAGTAGTGCAGCATTGTTGAACAACCCGGCTGCATCGTTATAAACACCCGCTGCAGTCGCCCGGTCAAGAAATATTTCTCCACCTGGGTTGTTGTTGAAAAGCGCCTGGTTCATGATGCTTCTCTGGCCTGTGCCGGATACAAAACCTATGGTAATTCCCCCTGAGTTGTCGATCGCTCCGGCGCGATTTTCAATCCCCCGGTAGGTGAAATTATTGATTACAATCTGCCCGTCAGCGGTATTGATAAATGAAGCATCGTTGTACACACCATAATCGTCCACACTTGCGAAAGCGCCAATATGTATGAGTGATGAATTGGTAAATTGGCCACCTGAACTCCAGAGGGCAGAAAGAGTTGATCGGTCAATTTGTATTTCACCGGTATTGGTAAAAGTTCCGATATTCCACAAGCCAACTTCGCCAACGCTGGAAACTGTCCCCAGAGCGATGAGTCCGTCGTTGGTCACTGAGCCATGATTGTAAAAGCCGGCATACAAACCAAATTCATGGAGTGAAGAGCCATTGATCGTGAGGCTGCCTGTTTCAACAACAGTGAGGGCGGCATCTTCGCTTAAGGTGACCGATTTTGCCACAGCCGCAATTCCGGCTCCGATTACGGGATCATTACTAACATCAGGAATGATGATATCATCTGCAGCAGTGGGTACGCATGGTGGATTCCAGTTAGTATCGGTGTTCCAGTCAGCATCGGTTGTTCCTGTCCATGTACGCAGCCCAATCGGATAAACATTAATCGTATAAGAGGCTGTTGCTGTTTGTGGAACAACAAAATTATAAGGGCTTGTAACTGTCATTGTTAATGAAACAGTGCTGGCACCATCTGCAGAAACAGCGTTGTAGGTGGGGGTAAGTGTAGTTGCATCGGAGATGGTTCCGCTTCCGTTATGCGACCAAAGGATTGTTCCGTTGGAAGCACTTGCCCCACTGACTGTATGATTACTGGTTGCACATATTGTTGCACTTCCACCTGCTGATGCAGTAGGTGGGGGTGGATTCGAAACAATGATGGAGAAACTTCCTACCAGACTGCTTTCGCAACCTGAGGCACAGCGCACTGCATAGGCGTTAAAGGTATAGGTTCCAATTATTGGATTTCCACTGTTTTGGGGTGTCATGCTATTAACCCTGATAACGAGAGAAGTGTTGGATACAGCCAGCTCGCCGAACGATTTGAAGGCATCACCGCAGTTGTCGGTAGTAAAAGTTTGTCCGATGGTGTATGCGCTGTTAGCCGGTTTGCCAGTGAGAACCCAAACAATCTTGTGCAGATTGGGTTGACCGGTTCCTATTCCGGAATAGGAAACACTCACCCCCGTAGTTGCCAGGCTTGGAGTTCCGGTTGCACCATAAACGAAAGATTTGGAAGTTACGCTGGCTGTTGGCGGTGTAAGGGTTTCGACATAAATTTGAATTACATTCGATTCCACCCATGAACTTTCGCAGGTAACTTTGGCCAATCTGCGGAACCAGGTAGTTTGGGTTACTGTTCCAACATGGGTGTAAGTCTCATAAACTGCCCCAAGGATATCGTCAAAAGTCGGGCTGTCCGTGCTGATCTGCCACTGATATTCCAGGTCGCCTACAAATCCTGATGCTGGTGAAATGCTGGTGAATGGAGCAGGAACATCGCCTATGCAAACAACCTGACTGGAAGCAATTTGTCCTCCATTGGTTGGGTTGATATTTTTTTCACCCTGGTATTCGTAAGCACCCATATCCACAATACCATTGTTGTAAAAACGCGGATTGCCATCCAGGTCGGTGGTGATACCTGCTGGTACGGCCGTGTTATCTCCTGCGTTGATGGCCGGGGAGCAGGGTTGAAGGCGAAGGTTGCCATTGGCAGCATCGACAAAGAGCGGGTCTTCGGTTTGATTTCCACTTGAGTTTCCCCAAATTATGCAATTGTTAATAGTAGCATTACCAAATATACCACCTGTGCCCGGGTTACCTGATGTATTTCCAAACACCGTACAGTTGGTTACCATTGCAGATCCATATGAAATCCTGATGGCTCCGCCTACCTGGTATGCTTGATTGTTAAAAAAGCCGCAATTGGCAAATAATATAGGTGAAGGAGGTGTGTAATCAGGTGAATTGACATAAACACCTGCTCCAGAAACCTGGCAATAGTTATTCCTGAAAATGCAGTTAAATATACTTGGGGAGCTTTTGTAAGCATACATTCCACCACCATAACCGGTTGGCTCACTTCCCCCATTGGCAAAACCGGATTCAATAATAAAACCATTAAGTATGGAAGTGTTAACAATTGAAGGATCAGTTATTCTAATGACATTAAAACTGTTATCTGTGTTATTTCCTGCTTCACCAATATTCCCGCTCAGAATGGTTTCATTGCTCACCCAATCCCTTTCCGATAGCTGTGTTTCGGTTCCGTTAAACCCGCCATAAATGGCCACGCCGTTTTTCATGGAGAAAGAAATGTTTCGATCTGTGCCGGAGGTGGGTTTATAAGTACCTGCCGCCACCCACACTTCAGTTACACATTGCGCGTTGATGGCAGTTTGCAACTGGCTGCCGCTAAATGCATTGTCCCAGCTACTGCCGTTCATAAGCCCTGCACCGCTTTCGGTTACAAAAAGCCGGGTGGGATTTACAGTAACCTGAACCACATTCGACTCCACCCATGAACTTTCGCAGGTTACTTTTGCAAGGCGTCTGTACCATGTGGTTTGGGTTAATGTCGCGGTTTCGGTAAAAGTTGTCGAATTCGAACCATTGATATTGTTAAAACCTGACGAAGCGCTGGCGATTGATTTCTGCCATTGGTACTCTAAAGTGCCTGTATGCCCGGATGGTAATGATATGCTGGTAAAAGGCGATGGAACATTACCTGTGCAAATGGAATGGCTGGATCCAATTTGCCCTCCATTGGTGGGATTAGAGCATAGAATGGTAATATTTGAACCATTATCAGGGCTGGTTAAAGCTGGGTCTGAAGATATGGTTCGGATGCGATAACCTGTACCATAGAGGGTGTTTGCAGGAATAGTCACTGTGACGTTACCTCCTGTTGAATTATTCAAAGTTGGAGTAAGATTTACCGGCGATGCAAAACTACCAGAAGCGTTACTTAGCTGTACTGTAAAAGCATTCCCTGAATTGAATCCGCATGTTCCCGGATTAACCGTAACAGTAATATTAGCGCCTGCATTATATTGAAGTGGAGCTGGTACGGTTGGTGCCAGAAGCTCCCTGCGAGCATCCAGAGCCGGAGAAGCAACTGAGTTGACAGCCGGATACCCATTAACTGTTATTCTTATTCTGTAGAGATTACTTTGAGCAAGGCTTGCGGGTAAGGATACTGGTCCAAGGGCAGCAGTTCCAACATATCCAAGGCTGGCTCCAATATCGGTTGGCGGAGTACTTACTAAAAGTGTACCCGGGAAATTTCCATTCGGGTCACTGAGTTCTATAGCCCACGTGTAAGTTCCAGCAGGCATGGTAGCTCCCCCGATAGTATCCACTATAAAGTTAACGTTTGTTTGTGAGCCGGGACAAATCTGGGTACCTATAGATAGTCCGGTTACCGTAATGGTAGTTACCGCCATTATTCCTGAGGAGAAAAGCAGCATCATCGCAAGGATTGCGGCGAATCGCCGGACTGCTTTACCTGGTGAAACGGTAGAAAGGAGATAGCGCATTATTGCCGGAAAATTTTCAGCATAATGCAAATTGGGTTGGATGTGTAAGAATTGTCTCATAAGATTTTGATTGTGAATTTTAAAAAGAAGCTTATAAATAATTAATTATCAAAGAGATGTGTTTGTCTTGAAATCACTATATTCAAGTTCAGCGAATAGCGCAGGCTTGCCCGGTAAGGCTGATGTTGCCCATCGTGATGTTGTTGGCTTTCACAACCGGGAAATATGCCAATATTGTCAGGCAGATAAGAGAGTGATATACTTTCATGCAGGCAGGATTTTGGATTTTTAAAGGCGAGACATATCTTAACAACATAGAAACTTTAGGCAATAACAACAATACTGGAAAGCTCAATGTTCTTTATCAAATGTTAAAGTTACGTTAATTTAATCTAAATAAAATTTAATATGACCATGTTACCTACGCAACCGGAGATCCGTTAGCTTTCAATTATCCCTGATTGATCATAAGTTCTTGCCTCCTGACTGCCACTGCCGGAAAAAGCAGAATATATCTCAGGTGTGTAAATACAATTCACGGCATTGTGATTAAATCTGCCGGGATATCTGGCGTAGGCCGGTATTGACCGTACAAAAAATATTTATGAGTGCTCCGGAAAATGTTCATTCAAAGTTTAGCAATGAATTACTACTTGATTAAGGTCTTTGTCATTGGTTACTCACGAAAAAAAGTACAGGAAGTAAGAAAGATCATTCAAATCTTGAAATTATCAATAGTAGTAAACAGAAACGAAGTGCAACCTTGCCGCGGGCTGGAAACTCCATCATAAACTGATATTCTGTATTTTGAAAAAAATGTTATTAGTAGAAAATTGCAACCCAATGGAATTTTTTCCAGCTTTTGTGCCATTTTCCTGAACTGTTAAAGGGCCATACCGACTACATTTTAAAATCTTTTGTAAAAATTTGAATTGTTTGTATAATCCAATATCACCCTTTACCATTACACCTGCCAGGCTAATACTTAATTCTCCGGATAGAGCGACACAAACCGTTGGCATGACAGGTATTTTGTAAAAGTCTCCCGGTAAATCAAAGTTTAGTATCGTATTTTTTGCCTGTAAATACTACTCTATGGCATACTTACGTAAAGAACGCCATGTAAATTACCTGATAGCGCAGGATAATCCCTGGCCAAAGTAAAAGTTTTCAATTAATTGCATTTCCTGGGCATTGAACAGTCAAATATTGATGTTACACAAGCATTTCATCACATCGGATGTGCAATAGAATCTGGAAACTTTACATAGCCAGAATGAAAACATAAAGCCTGACAGGTTCTTGGCTTACCTGTCAGGCTTTTGGATGTCAGAAACAAGATTGTTCTTTTGTAAAGGACTACTGGATGATCAGCTTTTTAACTTCCACACGCTCCTCACTTTCAAACCTCAAAAACCAAATTCCAGGTCTGAGAGATTGTACATTCAGTTGTGTCTCGCTTTCGCGGATCATCTCTGTTATTACCAGCCTGCCTTCGGGATTGCTGACCGTGAGCTTTACGGGTTTACCGGTGTACGGATACAAAATTGTAATCTTCTCATCGGCCGGGTTGGGTAAGATGAGAATGTCCGGTTCTCCGGTGTTTTCATGAGCAGGATCAATGGATGCAGATAAATCATCCGTTTTCAGAGAAGATACCACCTCCACATGATCAAACCTCGCCATAGATATTCTGTTGGAACGCACGCTTTCTGTAAAAATACCTGCAATGACATTATCTCCCATGTTGATGGTTCCTGAATAACATAACTGCCATCTGGTTCCATTGTAGGAAATAAATACTTTATAATTATTGCCGTTCTTCTGGATCTTCATCCACCGGATAAGTTGGTACACCTGGCTAAGGTTACGCATGGCCTTCCCTGCTGTTGTACGGTAACCGATCAGCACGTTGGGATTGTAAAGCAGGGTTTTGAAGTAGATGGCCTGGACATTTGGCTCACAGCTCTTACGTATCATTACCCCTGCATAGCCTCCGTTTTGCACATCGGCCAGACGGGCAATAATGGTGACCTGACTAGAAGTAACCTGCTGATAAACAAAGTGATGTACATCGTTCATGGTAGTACTCTGGCCGGTAGCAGAAAGGAAAAATGTACCACTGTTGATTTCGGTATCATAGGAAGAAGTGCCGTTTGCAGCAGGGCTTGTATTACATTTTTCCCAGGGGTAAGGTAAGCCTGTGGTGGTAATTTTCACTGTATTACTGGCAGCGGCTTTCTCCCAGGTAGGAGTGACACAGCCAACACGTGCCAATCGCCTGAACCAGGTAGTTTGTGTCAAAGCTTCCGGCTGATATGTACTGGTAGGTGTGCCGGTGATTTCAATATCTGTCCACACGGGTGGAGAAACTATACTAAGCTGCCATTTGTACTCCAGTGTTCCATAATATCCTGATGGGCTGGTAATGCTGTAAAGCAGTTCAGGCTGTGTGTTGAAGGGAATGTCCTGGTCTTCACCAATTTCCCCACCAAAATTGACGGTACATGGATCATAAGGATCATAAAGCGGATTGTACTCATACGCTCCCATGTCAATCCCTTCCCCTTTTGAATTCGCTATTTTTCTGTCAAATCCTGCTCCCCTGATATCGTAAAATAAATTATTGTATGCATCATTTCCTAAATCCACACAGGGAGAATTGCCGAAAATGCGGTAATCACCATTTTCAGGATCAACAAATAAAGGATCGTCATAGGTACAGTCGTAGAAATCAATCATATTCGGGACACCACCAATATCATTCACCCCGTTGGCAATGCAGGAATTATTCAGAATATACTTAAATCCGTTTTTCCCTCCCTGTATCAGGAACATCTGTTTGCCATCATCAGCTTTGTTGCCCCAGATGATACAGTTTTTAAAAACACCTTTCGATGATATGGCAAAGATGCCACCGCCATATTCTGCCTCATTCTCCGAAATGGTTGTGTTGATAAGTGTTACATTTGCCCCCCAAATCATAACCATGCCTCCTCCGTCATTAAAACTGTAGTTATTGGACAGCAGACAGTTGACAAATTTAATAACTGATTCATCACCTCCAACAGCAACTGCACCTCCCCCATAGAAAGCTGCGTTGTAACGGAATATACAATTTCGGATCACAGGTGAGTTGTTATCACAGTACAAACCTCCTCCTATTGAGCCCGTTTGAGAAATCTCCGGTGCAAAACCTCCTTCAATGATAAATCCGTCGAGAATGGCAGATGGATCAAGGTTGAGGCTTTCAGGAAGGTAAATTACATGGTTTGCATTGTCATCCAAATAATCACCCGGAAATTCCGAATAATCGTCATTGCCGAGCAGGTCGCCGCTAAGAATGGTTGGATTGTCCTGAATAACACGCTCGTAAAGGGATACTTCATTTCCTGCAAATCCGCCATAAATGGCTACCCCATTTTTCATCTGAAATGACTTATTTGCATCTTTTGGTCCGGAATAGGTTTCTGTAGCTGTATAAGTGCCTGCTGCGACCCAGATCTGGCTGCCGGGTTCTGCTGAATCCAGTGCATCCTGCAGTCCCTGGAACGCATCATCCCAACTGCTGCCGTCTTTGTCACCTGCTCCGGTTTCGGTGACATAATGGATATCACCTCTAAACGGAATAAACATAAAACTTTTCAGACTTGCCCATGGCGAACCATTTGGTTGTGCAATCAGTTCAGTGGTCTCGCTGTCCAGGTCGATGCTGTAAAGAATATCACAGTCAGAGGTTGAAGAAGCGAGGCAAATGCCATCACCCAGATAAGCGATAGCCTGTGCAGTACAATCATCTCTTTCACCTGGTGTGTAAAAGTCTAATAGATGATTTACATTTCCTTCATTGGTGATTTCATATAACCTGACAGGATACGAACCAAATACGAACAATAACCTGTCATGATCAAAGTCGTAAGTCATACCAGCAGCACCATCAGCCACAGGAACATCTGCAAAAGCTGTTGCCTGGGCTGTGCTAACATCAAATTTGTCAACCCTGCCATTTTGATAAGCAATGAAAAACTCCCCGTTGCTACTGATGGTAAAAGCGTTGGGTTTGGTATTGCCATTGGATGAAATAAGCAGAGTAATATCATCCTCAACGGCAAATGTTGTCCTGTTCAGCCGAAACATGGACCGTGTTTCTTCATATACATACCCACCAATCAGGTAATAATTATCATCAACAGGGTTCCATGCAATTCCATAGTTGTATTCCACCAGAGTTGAACCAGCGATACCGGAATATTCCCAGGTATTGTCCGGATTCTGATTAAATGAAACCACATTGTCCTCTCCATCCCAGGGATAAATTCCATAAACGGTTTGTGCGTTTACATTACCCTGGGTCAAAAGCAGGAGGGTAAAGGCTGCTAAAATCGTAATAGTTCTTTTTTTCATTGTTAGTTCTTTTTTAATTTATAATGAATGTGTTACTAAAAGTTCAGGTCGGGTAATCATACAATTGACAGGGGTAAAAGGTAGGGATAGTATGTTGTGGATTTCGCTTGACGAAGGAATGAGAAGCAAATGATGTTACGTTCAAACCAGAAAAGGGGGGAGACCAATCCGAGTGCAGGTCGTTAAGACCATGTAGAGAGAGAACAGTAAATCCGTTCATTTTACTTTTTCTCATCAGATGTTTTGCAAAACTATCATAAATAATCTGAATCCCTTGAACAATTTCCGAATATTTTATCCAGATGCAATAGCAGAAAGGTAAATTATTGATTTTGATTAAATTATCTTAACCCGACTTGTGCTATTTCAGCGAAAACATCGTCAAAATAGCCTGGGAATTGGCAATTTTCAAGCACTTTAAAATCATAATACGCAGAATATCAGTACATATATTTTTGATAATTGATCCATAGTCCCAAAAAGATGAGCCGAGAATTGTTTGACTACATTATATTTTATGCTTTTGCCGCATGTTTCTAAAAGTTGCTGATAAAAAAGATAATAACACCCGGAAAATCTACCGGTACTATAAGCTTTGCGAAAGCTATCGTTTAGGCAATAGCATCCGCCACCATACACTACTCACTT
>CAYQRU010000090.1:0-15717 GCA_964419945.1 uncultured Bacteroidales bacterium
CATAATCGATTTTCTGTTTGATGTTCCTTTGCCGACCTTGTTTATGTTTGTTACCGGTTCAACAATGCACATTCCGTTAATCAAAGTTAATCATCTTATGCAAACTAATGTATTGTCCGGTACCAATATTCTCAGGATACTGTCGTTCTCCATTAAAAATCGCGCTTTTCAAGGAAACACGGGGATAATGGTGTCTTACGCATCAAACACGCCAACACAGACCGGTAATTATCCACTGCATCTTTAATATTGAATGTTGTGTAATTCTTATGGCTGTAATGCCATTGCAGGTGTTGTAAACGGAACTGTTTCAATTACACAAAAGACACAGTTATTGCCGGGTGATTCTAACTGCAGTGGGAGCGTTAATATTACTGACGTAATAACTACAACAACTTACTTGCTGGTAAATAACCCAACACCACACTGCTTTGAAAATGCCGATGTAAATGGTGATGGAATTGTGAATGTGATAGATGTGGTTGGCACAGTAAGCATGATAATAAGCCGGAATTGAAAATATTGGATAGCATTTTTATATATGGTGAAAAAATCCGAAACTGCTATTGACCAGAATAAAACATATTGAGGTATTTCGGTTACTATTTCATTTAATCATTTGATATGTAATTATATATGTGATAATTCGCTGACTCATCGAGTTTATATGAATAGTGCCTGCCCGAAATCGAAATCTCATAGCAGGCATGATTATTTAACAACACATAACAATGGTCCCACGCAGGTAGTACAAAGGTTACGTATTCGCACTGATTATTGATAACCAATTGAATACGTAAAATCACCATGCAAAATTCTGAATAGAAAAAAACATGCAGGTAACTAAACGAACACCTTAAAAACCCATTTTCAAATTAAAATTATTCGTGATCATGTTTAATGCTGACATAAGCAGGCATTTCTGCAATCCTGTCCTTCAGCTAAAGGGAAACGCCAACAAAAGTTATTTATGGGCTTCAGCCCCATTTAAATACGTATGCTGAACCTAGCAGGATAAATAAATGCCATTAATGTATGGTGCAAATAAATTATTGTATTATTTTTGCAGCCTCAATAAACGGTGGCTGTAGCTCAGTTGGTTAGAGCATCAGATTGTGGTTCTGAGGGTCGTGGGTTCGAATCCCATCAGCCACCCCGAAGACTCCCCGCATCAGCGGGGTTTTTTTATGGATGCGATACTACACGAAACACCTGTTCCAGTCTGTTTCCGTTTTCATCCACCAGTACAAGATGTTTAACACCAGGCGGAGAATAAACGGCGATGTTGTGCTCGCTGCGGGTTAATCCAAGATATTCTCCGTCGAGGTGCCAGAAAATAATTGCCTCCTTATCGGCATGAACAGCCTGCAATATCAACCTCCCCATCTCACCACTCAACTCGCGTGGAATCATCACCTGAACATTTCCTGACGGGTAAAGAAGTTGTATGGGATTTCTTTCCTGTTCGCTCCGGCAACCGGGAAGCCAGGGAGGCAATGACCGGTAGCCGGAATGAGATGATCGGTAAAACCATTCCATCGCCGGCGGAAGTAAGAACCAGGATACCTTTTGCATGGCATGCACCCCATAACAGTTGCTGTTGACACGAAACCTGCCTGAAGCATCCAGATGCACCGGGACATGGTAAGGGCAACTTATGGTTCTGAGACTTTTCAGTGAAATCCAGACCGAATCGGTTTCAATGCAGTATTCACCTGCAATATGCCCGCTGAGCGGGCAGATTCTTTCCCGGACCATATCGTCATAAGGTTGCCCGAACGAAGTTGTGGCAGGCAGTAAACCAAAAAGATCGAACATTATGGGTGCAGCAAAACCAACTCCTGTGAGGTTAGGACGTCCCTCGCCACCCGCATTGCCCACCCACACGCCAACAGTATACTCAGGTGTGGTTCCAACTGCCCATGCGTCCCTGTTGCCATAGCTTGTACCTGTTTTCCAGGCAATTCTCCGTGCATTTGAAAACAATTTCCACCCGGATTCTTCTTCCGGCCGGTTCACATCGAGCAAGGCATGAAATGTCAGCCATATAGCGGAAGCATCGAGCAAACCATAAGGCTCAGGATCTTGCAGATTTCTTTTACCTTCATATGCTGAATTTCCACCGGAGGGTAACAAGAATGCAGGTTCAAACATGTCTGACGGATGGTATAAACCGCTGTTCGTTGCATAATTTTGCAGTACCCGTGCCAGCCGGGCATACATGGTTGTTATATCCCATAGCGTTGATTCGGCGCCACCGAGAATTAAGGACAAACCATAATGATCGGGTGGGCGGTGAAGCGTTTGCATGCCGAGGCGCTGAAGCAGGAAGTAAAATTTTTCAACACCATAAAGCTGAAGCATACGTACAGCAGGAACATTCAATGATCTTTGCAGGGCAATGTAAGCTGGCACAGCACCATCGAAGCGGCGCTCGAAATTCTGTGGATTGAATCCGGGAGACTGAAAAGGATAATCAGCCACCAATGTTTTATGGGTGATCAAACCCTCATGCAGCAAGGCCGCAAACAGAAAGGGCTTCAGAATGCTGCCACCGCTTCGGGGAGCTGTAATAAGATCCACCATACCAGCCGGTACGTTCACATCAGCCTCAGCAACGTTGCCAATGTATGCCAATACCTGTCCGTTCAAATTGTCAACAACCAGTGCCGCGGCGTTGTGAATTTGATTTGCACGGTAAGAACGAATGTAATTATTCACGATCCGGTTAGCGCTTTTTTGCAGTGATAAATCTATTGTTGCGGTAAACAGTTTACCCGGATGAGCCGAATTTATTCTTTCAAGCAGATGCAGTGTTTCCATTGGCAGGTTAACAGGCTTGCCCGGTAACGGCTCCAGTAAGGCAAGTGTATGATCCTCAGGGCTGATGATTTTTCTTTCCATCAGCCTTCCCAGCAACTGGTTGCGTTTGTGCAACAATGCCGAACGATTCCGGCCGGGGTAAATGAGGGCGGGAGCATTGGGTAACACAGCCAGCGTTGCGGCTTCTGCCCATGAAAGATGATCTGCACTGCATCCAAAATATCTCCAGGCTGCAGCATCCATACCTACCACGTTCCCACCAAAAGGAGCGTTGGAAACGTACAGCGATAAAATCTCTTCTTTGCTGTAATGAATTTCGAGCCTGAGCGCCAACCATGCTTCAACTATCTTTTCGGCAATTGTTCTTGGCTTTCCTTTACGCGACAGACGCACAACCTGCATGGTCAGGGTGCTGGCGCCACTGATTTTCTGACCCGATTTCATGTTCAAATGCAACGCCCTGGCAACAGCAAGAATGTCAATTCCCGGGTGATAATAAAACCTCTTATCTTCAAATGCTATCAATGCTTTTTCAAATTTTTCAGGAACTTTCCGGGTGTGGGGAAAACGCCATTGTGCGTCTGTAGCAATTTTTGCTCCCAAAAGTTTGCCGTTCCTGTCGAGAACAACGGTGGATGCCGGATCATTGAAAAGTGTTCTGACCGGAATAGCCAGAAACACTAAAAGGATAAGCACCGGAATGATAAACAGTAAAAATAATTTCCTGTTTTTTATGGTCATGACAGATGGTTTACAAGAAAGCGAAATTAATGGTTTTTATAGTCGGGTACCAGTTCCTGATGACAGATTCTTTACGAAACAGCAAATATACTGTTCCAAAATGCATTTTTGCACAATCAACACGCAACCTTCGGGAATTTACATGAAACTCACTCAGGAACAATATGATATAGTTCATTCAACAGGCATTATCAAAATTAACGCAGTGGCAGGTTCTGGCAAAACCACGACCATCATTGAATATGCCAAAGCCCGGCCCCGAAGCTCAAGAATTCTTTACCTGGCCTTCAATAAATCCGTGAAGCTGGAAGCCTTGAGAAAACTCCGGGAGGAAGGTCTGCCAAATGTGACAGTTGAAACTGCCCATTCTCTTGCATTCAGATACATAGTTGCCGGAAGCCAATATCAGGTGAAGAAAAACTGCTACAGGACCAACGAAATAGCATCTATCCTGGATTTGAAAGGAAATTCTGAGCAGCATGAAAAATATATCCTGGCAAATCACATAAACAAATTCATAACTTATTTTTGTAACAGCGATAAAAGAAAGATGGCAGAGCTGAATTATTTTGACCTGATTACTGACGGAAAAGCCCAGGCTTTTGTTATGCGTTTTTACAGCAACATTCAGAACCAGACCAGAATATTTCTCAACAAAATGGATACCAACGAGATAGAAGTCACTCATGATTTTTATCTGAAAAAGTTTCAACTCTCAAACCCTGTATTACCGTATGATTATATACTCTTTGACGAAGGGCAGGACGCATCACCTGCCATGCTTGACGTATTTCTCAACCAAAAAGCTGTAAAAGTGATTGTAGGCGATACCCACCAACAGATATACAGTTGGCGACATGCCGTAAACTCCCTGAAAAGCGCTGATTTTAAAACATTCAGCCTATCTGCAAGCTTTCGCTTTAGTCCAGTCATTGCCAACCTGGCTATGGAGGTTCTTAAAAGAAAAAGACTCCTTGATGAGGAATTTGAAACTTTGATCACTGGTGCAGGTGTAACAAACAAAATTAAATCCAGGGCAGTGATTGCGCGCACAAATATAGGCCTCCTGGTCAAAGCCATAGAATATGTAATCGAGAAAAACAAATTGAAAGATATCTATTTTGAAGAGAATATCAATTCTTACATTTATGCTGACGAAGGTGCATCGCTGTATGATATTCTCAACCTTCGAAAAGGCAATCGCAATCTGATTAAGGATAAATTGATACAAGAGTTCAAAAGCATGAACGATCTCGAAGAATACATTAAGAAAACAGAAGATTCCCAACTGGCTGTGATGCTCGAAATCGTTAAAGAATATGGAGATGAAATTCCGGTTATTATAAAAACCATCAAAGAAAAACATATAACTGGCGACTGCAAAGAAAATGCACAGATGATTTTTTCTACCGTACACAAATGCAAAGGCATGGAGTACGATGCAGTTCAGATTGCCAACGATTTCATGACTGAAGAAAAACTTGAAAAACTTATATCAGACGACACCCAACCACTTAATAACACAAAACTCATTGAAGAAATCAACCTGCTCTATGTTGCAATCACCCGAAGCAAATACAGAATTCATATTCCTGAGGATCTAATGCCTGCTGATTTCCCACATTCACCACAGATACATGTTATGACAGAAACCTCAGCAGTGTATGTTAAGGAAATACAGGAATCCAAAATGTATAAACTCCCGGAGAAACAACTCTACAATGAAATATCAACCACCTGGGAAACTGCCAGAGAAACTAATCTTCACGCTTACGAACCCTGGACACCGGAACTTGACGACGAACTAACCATCATGTATTGCGAAGGGGTGACCGTTAAAGCTATGGCAAAACACTTTGGCAGGTCGAAAGGCGCTATTCTCAGCAGAATAACCAAACTGGAGCTGGAAGTGTTATATGGCTGAGGATTTTTTCTACATAGCTATTACGGTTCAATACCCCGAAACAATTCCTCACTGAAGTCATATACCAAAATCTTTCTATGTAATTACTATGCAGCCAGATACGCAGATACCTATGATGGATCTGGCTTTTCAGGATCGCAGGTCATCAATAACTGCAATGGCATTTTTAAGCCGTTGATTCCCAGCTCCACTGATTATCCGGAAAGGAAAATTCCTAAATTGAAGCTCCTGCCTGTATAAACCCATCAGATACTCCCTTAGATTCGGATGCTCGCGCTGCGTGTCGGGTTCCCAGGGAAGGTCAATATCAGTCAACAGATATATATCAAAATGCTGTTTTGAAATATGGTCTTCAATCCATTGATGACATTTTCCAAACTTAACTTTGCACCATATCCTGGTGACAATCAGCTCGGTATCGCAGAAGAATAGGTGTTTTGCCTGTTGTGCCATCTCGTTGTTCACACGAAACTGGTTCTGAGCTATACAGAGGATATCATTGTAAGTATAAGGCCTGTTGAGCATGAATAGATAATCTCTTGCAAATTCAGACGAACAGACTGTATGATAATACGATGCAAGTTCTTGTGTGAGCCTTGTTTTACCAGTAGATTCTGGTCCGGTGATAGCAATTCTGCGGATCATTGCTTCCCCTCCCTGAAGATTTTTTTCCATTCATAATATCCCATGATAGCAATTATAAGAAAAATAAAATACTGAAAACTGGTAAATACCAGCCCTTTGGCAAAGTACAACGGAACCGATACAATATCACCGATGATCCAGTAAATCCAGTTTTCCACTTTTTTTCTTGCCATCAGCAACATGCCAACCAGGAAAATTGATGTAGTAAATGAATCCACGTAAGGAACGTAAGAACGAATGTAGGCGGGATCATCCTTTTTAAAAATCCATATCAATCCAAAAATTGCAGCATACGATAGCACAATCATCAGGATTCCGGTCCATTGTTCTCTTTTCGAGTTCCATGTAATATGCACGATTTTTTTTCCGGCATCCTTGCGCAACCAGTTATACCATCCATACACACTCACAACAAAATAAAAAAAATTGATGCCCATGTCAGCATACAGCATAGCATGAAAACAGATATAAACATAAATCAGTACCGATATGATACCGGTGGGGTATACAAGAATATTGGCCTTACGTGCGTACCATACACTCAGCAGGCCAAATATCACTGCAACAATTTCGAGCCAGGTGGTTTCGAGAATGTTCTGATAAAAAACTTCAAAAAAAGAAAGCAGGATCATTGCCAGTCGCTTTGGTCAACATTTACCATTTTCAGCACAAATACCGAATGGGGTATTTCGAAGGATTTGTGAATTTCTGTTTTGATGACATCCATAACTACCTCAAAATCACCAAAAACCTGTGTACTCAGGCCATTGGTAAGAACCGTGACATGGGCATAGCGGTTCAATCGTGTGATAAAGTCGAGAATGTGTTGTATATGCTCGCCTCCAAGGGGGTAATAGCTTATGTCCACTGAAATTTTCATTTGCAGTATTATTTTATCGTTTTGCAAAAGTAGTGTAAAAAACATGCTACCTTTGGCGAGGGAATGGGATAATTGCATCCAGAACTCAGCTCTCCGATCATACTTTAATAATTACCAACACCTTACCTGTATGAAAAACCTTATTTACAGTGTCATAGCGATATTTTCCGTTATGTTTTTTTTAAGCGGATGCCTTACCGTGGAGAAAAAAGAATACACATTTGAATTAACCGGAGACAATTCCGGAAGGCTAACTATTCGTTATATCAATATCATGTCGTCAATGGACGATGGTAACGATGTTTCAGAAAGCGATTTTGAGGAACTGATCAATTCCTATGTAGAAGGCAATGAGCTGGAAGACGAATACCCGCTGGCAACGGTGGTAAGCAAAAGACTATACGAACAGAATGAGCAGCTTTGTGCCGAAGTGATGATTGATTTTCCTGACCTTGCCTCCGTGAAGCTGCACCAGTTCGATCCTGCTTCAGGTTACCTTTATGCGCTTTGCCAGGGACTTCATACTGAAAGTTTTGTAAGCACTAATGGAGTTTTTGCCAGTGAAGATGTACCTGTTATTATGTGGCCTTCAAAAACCAAAAAGTTAGAGCTTGTCACACTCGTTACAGAGCCTGGAGAAACTACCCTCAGCCTGTTGCCTTACTTTCTGAAGATGGAATAGAAAATTCTCTTAAGTTCAATTATTGCTGTTATACCGCAATATTTTGAATCTAACAGACTGGCAATGTTTATGGATTAGATTATATGGTTCTTCATATAATCCAACCAAATTAGTTTTTTTCAAGAGTTGGTGCGACGTCAAGCAAATTTTTCAATCTGTTAAGATCCATTCCATCAAAATTTCCCGAACTCATCAGCAACAGATTGCAGCGATGCAAAGTCCTGTTTTTTACATCGTTTACCAGTTCACCGGAATCAGTGAATACCTTCAGACCGTCTTTGGCAAAGGCCGTATAAACCTCTTCCGTTGTCAGCAAAGGCAATTTCTTCATGGCAAGTGTATGAGGATTAAAATACACAAAAGCCTCATCTGCATCTTCCATACAACCTTTATATTCACATAGAAAGTTCCTGCTCAGGCTGCTGAAAGTATGCAGTTCCATGCAGGCAATGAGCCTGGTTTCGGGGTACTGTTCTTTGACAGCGCTTACTGTGGCTTTGAGCTTTGAAGGAGAGTGTGCAAAATCCCGGAAAATATGAGTTTGACCTATCGAAGCAATCAGTTCAAGTCGTCTTGCTGCTCCCTCATAATATACGATTGCACCCAGAAAATCCCTGTCAGTGATACCACATTCACGGCATACTTTCCACGCACCAGCCAGGTTTTGCAGATTATGCTTCCCGAAGATCTTCAACGGATATTCTATATTATTGTAAATCAAGGAGGTAATTCCTTCTTTCACCACATACTCAGGAGTATTGTATGGAATCCGCACAATATTATCCGTGTTATTCAATGCAATATTCCTCACGAGTGCGTCTTCCTGGTTATATACCAATGATCCGCCATTTTCAATCATACCGGCAAACTGGCGGAACTGCTCCACATAATCATCAAATACCGGAAATACGTTGATATGATCCCAGGCAATCCCGCTTATAAGAGCCACATGCGGATGATAAAGATGAAATTTCGGTCTTGGATCGAAAGGGGCGGTTAAATACTCATCGCCTTCAAAGATCATGAATGGAGCCTCTTCGCTTACCCTCACCATGACATCAAAATCAGGTACCTGTGCGCCAACAAGGTAATCGAAGTCCAATCCGCAATTGCGCATGACATGCATCACCATGGCGGTAATTGTTGTTTTGCCGTGACTACCGCCAATGACAACACGCTTCTTACAACGTGCGTGTTCATACAGATACTCAGGGAACGAAAATATTTTAATTCCCATCTCAATCGCACGGGCAAGTTCCGGGTTTTCTTGTCGTGCATGCATTCCCACAATAACAGCATCGAGTGATGAAGTGATCTTTTCAGGAAACCATCCATACGAAGATGGTAATAAACCCAAAGCACCAAGCCGCGATTTAGCCGGATCAAAAATCTCATCATCTGAGCCGGTGATAGTGTATCCTTTGTGATGCAGGGCAATAGCAAGGTTGTGCATCACCGCACCCCCTATGGCAATGAAATGATAATTCATGGATGTTCATATGAGTAAAGGGTGCAAAGGTAGGAAATGACAATTATTCAGCGAAAATTGATCTGTACGATCACGATTTTCTTTGGCTTTATTTGAAAAAAGTCTGTGCTTTATCAATAAATATATACTGATAATCAGTCTATTAAAATAAGATTGTCCAAAATTGCAGCTATAAACCATATCATATGTATTTTTGCACCTGAAACTTTCACACATTTCCCCAGTATCACCTCAAGATATTGCATTACAATCAGATATGAATAATTATATTACTCAACTGAACCAGCAATTTGCATCGCAGGAACCAAAGGATTTAATTGCATGGGCATTGCATCATTTCAGGGACAAAATCGCACTGTCTTCGAGCATGAGTATCGAAGACCAGGCAATTCTGCATATGATGCTGGAAACAGGCAAAAGAATCAGGATTTTCACGCTGGATACGGGCAGGCTGTTTTCCGAAACCTATGATTTGATTGATATCACTTCAAAGAAATTTGGGATACCAATAAAAATCTATTTCCCGGATAAAGAACAGGTAGAAGAAATGGTAAACGAAAAAGGGATCAACCTTTTTTACGAAAGCATTGAAAACAGAAAAAGGTGTTGTGAAATCCGAAAAGTTGATCCTCTAAAAAGAGCATTTAAAGGATTGGATGCATGGATTTGTGGTTTGCGTAAACAGCAATCATCAACCCGGAACAATTTTCGTCTTTTTGAATGGGATGATCAGTTTGACCTTATCAAGATCAATCCGTTGATTTACTGGGACGAGCAAACTTTATGGAATTATATACACAAGTACAGCATTCCATATAACCGCCTTCATAATGAGGGCTTTCCTAGTATAGGCTGCCAGCCTTGCACCCGTGCTGTCGAACCTGGGGAAGATGTCCGTGCCGGACGGTGGTGGTGGGAAAATCCGGAAACCAGGGAATGCGGGCTGCATATTTCAAAACCTTAATGTTTTGTCGTTTTCTGTTCATGCGTAATCAAAGTTATTTCTGAATTGTGATTATACCATATCCTGTGCCGGTGGGATTATGTACATTCTTACTTACCGATCCTTTGCAATTAGTCTTGAATTTATTACACAACTTTCTGGATATCAATAACACAAATTCATGAGTATGCATTTTCTGAAACCGGGTTGTGCAGATGAATGCCCTGCCTGCCCGCATCGTACTTTAAATTCCCGTGAAAGCCTTGTACGGAAGCAGGATTGGGTAGTAAGACGGTTGGAGGAATATGCCGGTGTTGTGGAGCCGATCAGAAGTGTGAGTGAGAAGAAGCGTTGGAATTATCGTAAAAAAGTGTGTCTTGCCGCTGAATACAAAGGAACATCGTGGAATATCGGGGTGCGTCGCCGCGACAGCATAATCCCGGTCCATAATTGTCCTGTTCATCATCCTGAAGTGAACCAAAACATTAATCTGTTCAGTCATACGATCCCTGGACCAGAAAGATTTCCCCTGGTTTATTATATGCAATCTGGCGCTCAGCTCAGTCTGGTGGTAAAATGTCGCAACATGCCGGACCTGGACTGGTTAACTGATGATACTTACCTCATACTTAAAAAGCAGGGGGTGGAAGGCTTGTGGTTGCATCTGCATCCAGATGCAGGAAAAAAGGTAACCGGTAAAGCTGGGTGGCATCTGGTAGCCGGTAATTCCCGTTCTTTAAATGAAAATGGATTAGTTTACGGCCCTGCTTCTTTTCAGCAGGTGATGCCTGATTTGTATGCTGACTCACTACAGGAAGCGACCGGTTTTCTTGATCCCGGTACTCAATCTGCAATCATTGATTTATATTGTGGAATGGGTACGTCGCTCAGGCAGTGGATGGATTCTGGCACACAAGCCATTGGTGTGGAATTAAGTGGCGAAGCTATCACATGCGCCGTGCAAAACGCTCCCGGATCAGTATTGCTTCGGGGCGCTTGTAAGCATCGCATTCCGCAGTTGCTTGAGTTTGCCAATTCTGCCGTATGCTTCAATAAAGAAATATCTGTGTATGCCAATCCACCACGCACCGGTATGGAAACAGATGTAACATCCTGGATTGCCCGGGAACTGCGCCCCCGTAAAATTGCCTACCTTTCCTGCAGTGCGGGCACACTATATCGTGATCTCATATATTTGGGCAAGCATGGATATGCACCATTGAAAATCATTCCTTATGACTTTTTTCCTCATACCCTGCATGTGGAAATGCTGGCATTTATCCAACGGGAAACATAGTTGAGATGCCAGATTGATTCTATCCATTTATCAAAATATGCAGCAATCAGTTATAGCGCTTCCCGAAATAATAACCCAGAAAAAATGTGAGAAAATAATGTTCGGGATCTCGCAAAGCCATCACGGGGACAGCGGCTGGAAAGAAATCAAACGCTGCACCTATTTCAAATGCGGATAACTTTTGATTTTGACGTCCAATTTCAAATGAAAGACCTCCTTTGGCATAAGCTCCCGGATGGAAGGACAAGCTTTTGAATCCCCTGGTAAAGGGAGCACGTCCATAAATATTATCAATAAAATGCCTGGTGGGATCATACCTTTCAGATACCAGGGTATATTCATAATAGATTGGTGTGAGTGTAAGATCCTTTATTATGTAAAGGTAAACCGGTTTTGTAATTCCAAGCGAACCTCCGGCAAACCAGAAATACCTTACTTCAACGCCTCCCCAGGAAGGTTTGCGGTTTATCAACTTCTGTTGTCCGCCTCCAGCCCTCAACACATATAGATTATTCAGTTTGCCGTAAATATAACTGCGTGAATTCCGGTAATAAGGATTGTAAGTCCTGGTTTCCCTGCTGTCTTTCAATTCAAGCAAATTGAATTCGTAAAGCCATTTTGAAAAAAAAGTGACATTAGCACCTTTCCTGAACTCAATGCCTGCTCCGGCAGAACTAATGAAAAGCCCACCAAAATGTTCTTTTCGCAGTAATACATCCGTTTCACTCATTTCATCCTGCTGCTGAGCTGACAGATGGTAATGAATTAAATAAAAGACAATAAACCAAAGGAATACATAACGCATAGCCGGTAGATTATTGGGTGCAAATGTAACATTTTTCGCATCTTTGAGCAAGCATCCAGGCAGCCGGCTTTTGCTTCATGGTTATCAATAACCCTGCTCCACCTTGAATCTGCGATATTCACCGTAGGCAGCACATTTCTCACGGGTTTTGCATGAGGAAAGCAAAATGCATGAAAAAACAATCAACAAAAAGGGTAACGTCATTTTACGAATGTTGAATCTATTCCGGTTATTCAAATGCATATAGTGAATTTGTGTGATTGTTTCAAGTTTTTTATCGGGAACGTGCTCAGATATATATAACTACTGTAATTTTGGAATATTGTTTAATTCAAGCCTGGCCTTACAAGGTTCAGAAGAAAATTTTTAGGGTCATAATATTGAATATAAGCATATTGCAGCAAAATAACACGATGTGTACTTTCTGAATTATAAAGAAATGGAAAAAATGAATCCACAGATTGAAAAGAGCTGGAAAGAGTTGTTGACCGATCAGTTTTGCTCTGCTTATTTCATGAAACTAAAACAGTTTTTACTGGATGAGAAGAAAAAATATCCGGTCTATCCTCCCGGAAATAAAATTTTTGCAGCCTTTGATTTTACGCCTTTCGAACAGGTTAAGGTTGTGATCCTAGGTCAGGATCCTTATCACGGAGCAGGCCAGGCACATGGATTATGCTTTTCAGTGCCTGATGGAGTCCCCAAACCCCCTTCACTGCAAAACATACTGAAAGAAATTAATGATGATTTAGGACTGCCTGTTCCCATTTCCGGTAATCTTGAAAAATGGGCAAAACAGGGGGTTTTGCTTCTCAACGCAACCCTTACTGTAAGAGCTAACCAGGCCGGTTCACACCAGGGTAAAGGCTGGGAAATATTCACAGATGAAGTGATCAGAATCATCAGTGAAAAAAAAGAAGGAATTGTATTTTTACTTTGGGGTAATTACGCACAAGCCAAGGAATCTATGATTGATACAACAAAACACCATGTTTTGAAAGCTCCTCATCCGTCACCTTTTTCGGTGACAAGGGGTTTCTTCGGGTGTAAACATTTTTCAGGAACCAACATTCTGCTCACCAATTCCGGAAAGCACGCCATTGACTGGCAACTTTCCTGAATATTCTGTTTCAAAAAATGAAAGAAGCATTATTCTACAGTACATCAGATTCAGGTATTGTGCAATGCCTTTTATGTCCACACCATTGCAGGCTGAAGCCATCAGAGGAAGGCCGGTGCAAAGTAAGGGTAAATGATGGCGGACGGCTCCATGCCAAAAGTTTTGGGCTTTTCTCAGCACTACATATTGATCCTGTTGAAAAAAAACCATTCTATCATTTTTATCCGGGTAAAAAGATTCTGTCCGTCGGATCATTTGGATGCAATCTTCATTGCGAGTTTTGTCAAAATTGGGAAATTTCTCAAAACTTCCCGGAATACCCCGATGCTTTCAGACTGATGAACACCAATGACCTGATCAAAAAAGCTACAGATATCAAAGAAAACATAGGCCTTGCATTCACCTATAATGAACCGGTAGTAAATTATGAATTCATATCTGAAATGGCAGTAAAAGCAAAAAATGCCGGTTTAAAAACTGCACTGATTACCAATGGCTTCATTTCCGAAAAACCTCTTAAACAGTTGTTACCATTCATTGATGCATTCAATGTTGACCTAAAAGTGTTTTCTGATAATCTTTACAGATCTTATTCCGGCGGAAAACTTAATCCGGTTCTCCGGACACTCAAAACAATCAGGAATAGTGGTCAGCATCTTGAAATTACGCATCTGGTGGTAACAGGAATGAGCGACAATATGGATCTATTTAACACTATGATTGACTGGATCAGAAACGAACTGGGTGAACTTACCGTTTTGCATATTTCAAGGTACTTCCCGAATTACCGCATGAGTCAACCACCCACCTCACCATCCGTACTTAGTTACATGTACGAAAAGGCACAGCAAAAGCTTCCCTACACTTATCTCGGTAATATTATCTTTAGCGGAACATCCGACACATACTGCCACAATTGCCAGGTGAAGGTAATTGAAAGGCATTCTTACGACATCAACATCACAGGGTTAAACGAAAAAGGTGATTGCATTGATTGCGGACAAAACATCCTTGTATTTCTGAGTTAAGCACCTGTTAATCAATATATCTATATGGATTGTTCTATTGTTGATTGTGGAAGAAAAAATATTCATACATGAAAATCAGAAAACCGGCAGTGGCAGGTAGTTTTTATCCGGCAGATAAGGGCGAGCTCATTGCAATGATCCGGGAGATGGATTTGCAGCAACCTTATGCACCTAAAAAACAATCAACTGTAATTATTGGAGGGATTGTTCCTCATGCAGGTTACATTTATTCTGGTCGCATAGCACTGCCCTTTTTCAGACAACTTGCTGCTTCGCAGCAGCGCTTCGAAACCATCATCATATTACATCCCAATCATTACGGAGCAGGACCGTATATTGCACTGGACATACACGAAGCATGGGAAACACCGATCGGGATCACATCTGTTGACCTTGAAATTTCAAATGCGCTGGGATTTAAGTTATCGTTAGATGCTCACCGTTACGAACATTCCGGCGAAGTCATGTTACCGTTTCTACAGTATTTTCTCCCTTATGCATTTAAAATCGTGCCTGTAGCTTTGTCGCGCCTCGATTTGTCACTGGGTTTGTGGGTGGCTGACAAAATAAATGAGGTTACCAAAAAGCAAAGGCAAAGCACGCTTGTCATCGCTTCGTCTGATTTTTCGCATTTTGTAAGCGCCGAATCCGGGATGGATACTGATAATAAAGCCATCAGGCATATTTACAATCTGGATGCTGAGGCTTTTTATAAGACCGTATCAGACTTGCATCTCAGTATCTGTGGTTATGCTCCTATCATGACTTTAATCGAATATGCCAAAATGTACGGAAAAAAAACTGAGATCGGGCTTCTTGCAAGAGGTCACTCCGGGCAGGTAAATTTTGATGATAAAGTAGTTCACTACCTGTGTATGCTGTTATATGAATCTTACCAGCCATGAAGTATCTAAGTGAGAATTTTCTGGCAGCTGCCAGAGATTACCTGTATCTGATTGACAGAAACTATCCGCAAAGTAGCATAGTAAAACTTGCAGGCGACCGTTACCAGTTGAGTGGGATTGAACGCAGTATGCTTTACCGGGGTATCAATTCAACCCGTGAAACCATCAGCCGGAAAACAAAACTCATGAGATGCATGGGGGATGCCTCCCAGGTACTATTCATAGATGCATGTAATGTGCTTATCACCCTTGGGAGTTATCTCAACGGAAATACTGTATTTATCAGCAGGGATCACTTCCTGCGCGATGCCTCTGAAATTCATGGTAAAGTGTTCAAAACCAATTTAATAGAGAAAGCTTTACAACTTACTCTAGAGTTTTTCCATCATTTCAAATCCATGGAAGTCAGGTTTTATATAGACAGTCCAATCAGCT
>CAYQRU010000091.1:0-13819 GCA_964419945.1 uncultured Bacteroidales bacterium
AGTGTGATAACTGAATTTTTCATTGTTCTCCCAGTTCTTTTTTAATAATTTCAATATCAAAATTTTCGGCTGCAGTCATAAAATGGCTTTCTGAATCAAAATTTACTCCTTTAACCACGAAGACAGAAGATTGTCCAAAGGGAACGCTTAAGGTATAACCTTCATAATCATCGTATTGGATCATAGCCCTGTGATCCTTGAAACGTGTTGTTTTTTGATTGGTTTCATCAGTAGTGTTTACATACATTCCACCGGCCATATAAGCACCGGCAAGCCCAAGCAAGGCAGCATCATTTCCAACCATGCTGCGAAGTTCCATTTCGTCTTTGCCCCGATATACACGTTCAATGATCAATCCAACAAATCCAATACCACTGCTGGTTACGCGGTCTTCTTCTTTTGCAGATTTCAGACCCTCGATGTCTTCCGGAAGAGATTTCAGGATTTTTTGTCCAATTTCAAGTTCAACACCCCAAAGTGCTTGTCTTACAGCGGCTTTCGATTCTGTGTATTTTTGATCCCTGTAAGCTGTTTCGGCATCTCCTATATTCTGAACAACATCGGGTGCTGCTTGAGTCAACCCGCCACTTTTACGTTGCCGTGCGGTGTTGGATTCGTCGTTAGCAGGCTCCTGATTCACTTGTGGTTCTTCATTCTGCTTTGGATTCTTTTCCTTAAAGATTTCTTCAATAGCCTTATCCTCAGCTTTTTCCTGAATTTTACGAATGAATCTGCCCTGACTGTAAACCATGCTTGTTCCAGCAGCAAAAAGGAAAAGCATAACTAAAAGTAAGACTCTCTTCATAACTTAAAAATTAAATTATAATCAATTAATTTATAGACGCTAAGCATACGAATGCTAAAATTCTGATATACATATTGTGTGCGAAATAATTAACAACAAAATTACAAAAATCAATTGACTGAGGATTGTTAAAAATAAATAAATATTTATTATCAAACTAAGTGGCTGATATACAAATAGTAAAGTTTAGTCGTTTTCTTACTCATAATGAATATTCTGGTGGTCAATATCATACTATTGTTTTTATGAACCTTCAGCGATTGAAGAAAAGCCCTAATTTTGCATGATCAAACAAATAAAGTGAATTGAGAAAAGAATGGCTGGTAGAGAACAAATTCGTTTTTTGCTTGTAATATAAGTTGTTGGGATATAATGTATTGTATCCGAAAATCTACCATTTGACATAGCGTTTACTGATTATTAACTCTCATCTGATGCAGCAATATTTAGATCTCCTGAATCATATATTGAAGACCGGAACCCGGAAAGATGACCGTACAGGAACCGGAACGATCAGCATTTTTGGTTATCAGATGCGATTTGACCTGAAAAATGGTTTCCCCTTACTGACTACCAAAAAGTTACATCTGAAATCAATCATTTATGAATTGTTGTGGTTCTTAAAGGGAGATACCAACATTAAATACCTGAATGAAAATGGAGTGACCATCTGGAATGAGTGGGCTGATAAAGATGGTAACCTGGGACCGGTTTACGGTAAACAATGGCGTAGCTGGCAAGCTTCTGATGGAACGGTAGATCAGATTGAAAAAGTGATTCATTTATTACGACATCATCCTGATTCCCGCCGGATCATCATAAGTGCCTGGAATGTAGGTGAATTGGATGATATGGCACTACCTCCCTGTCATGTTTTATTCCAGTTTTATGTGGCTGATGGAAGACTTTCATGTCAGCTTTATCAAAGGAGCGCAGATGTTTTTTTGGGAGTGCCATTCAATATAGCTTCGTATTCCCTGCTTTCACTAATGATTGCTCAGGTAGCTGGATTACAACCCGGAGAATTCATTCACACATTTGGCGATGCGCATTTATATGTAAACCATTTGGATCAGGCAAGGCTTCAATTAACACGCGAACCTCGTCCATTGCCCCAAATGATCATCAATCCCACAGTGAAAGACATTTTTGGATTTCAGTATGAAGATTTTCAGCTTACACAATATGACCCTCATCCTCACATAAAAGCCAAAGTTTCCGTTTGAAACAACAATAAAATAATCCAACATACAGAAACGGATGAATCCTTTGTAAAGACTGAAGCCGGACTGGAAATTTATTGTTAATCACACTTCCTCAATTGATATACGAAGTAATTAAAAACACATATAGAATTTGATTACAAATGAAGCCATCTGCACTATAATGGCAAATTCAGGTAAAGTGCCAACCATCATTGCAGCCGTTGCAGAAAACAATATCATTGGCAAAAACAACAGGCTTATCTGGCATTTACCTGCCGATATGAAGTTTTTCAGAAATACCACGATGGGACATCCGCTGATCATGGGACGGAAAACATTTGAGAGTTTTGGCAAGCCATTGCCTGGCCGCCGTTCTATTGTGATCACACGACAGAATGACTGGAATTTTCCGGGAGTTGAAGTGGCCCATTCGCTGGAAGAAGCTATTGCAATGATTGGTGACAATCAAGAGTTTTTCATTATTGGCGGAGCTGAGATTTACAGGCAAACTCTGCCATTGTGCCGAAAGATGTACCTTACCGTTATTCATCAGAATTTTGATGGCGATACCTGTTTTCCTGAATTTGATATTTCTGAATGGGAATTAATACACGATGAGAAACATGCGGCGGATGAGAAAAACCATTATCCTTACAGCTTTAGAACCTATATAAGAAAAGAAACAATAATCCGCAACGATAAGCTAAAAACACCTGATAATTAATAAGATAAATGATAATGTGTACTATTTTCACTTTTGCAGGCCAGGATAAAGAATTTTAAGAATCAATCATCTGGGCAGTTTCATAAGAAGTACTAATGGTGGGATTGTCTGCCAGCATAAAATAATGTCAGGTTTTTTGCTTCTTTTTTTTGGCAGCAGGGAAAAGCACATTGTTGAGGATCAGGCGATAGCCCGGAGAATTGGGGTAAAGGTCAAGGTTGGTTGGTGGATCACCGACAAAATGCTGATAATCTTCGGGGTCGTGACCTCCTAAAAATGTAAATGTGCCGTTTCCAAAAGTGCCATGAACATATCGGGCTTCATTCCAGGCTTTGTTTTCTCCAAGTACGATTACCGTTGGTTTCACATATTGTTTTCTGAAAGCTGTTGACTGCCCCATGAATCCTTTCACAACAGTTTCATGATTTTGGTTCAACATGGCAGGTACCTGATCCCACTTTGCTGAGAACTCAAACAGGGTAAAAAGATCCAGCACCTGATTACGGCTGGTCTTGGGTACATCCAGACTCGATTTTGCATATTCGTAAGGATTCATGACCAACTGAAAATTCTGGAAAGCAAAGGTTTTACTAAAATCCAGTTTAAGTTGTGCATTCGGTTCAGGTGGGTCGCCATCGTACATGATATCACAAATATCAACTCCCTCTGCTGCCAATGCAATGTCAAGGCTTTCGGGTGCTGAGCACATGGCAAAAAGATAGCCACCTCCAGCAACAAATTCCTGGATACGTTTTGCAACTGCCAGCTTAAGTTGTGATACTTTGCTGAAGCCAAATTTATGGGCCATATTTGTGAGGGTTTGGACTTCTTCCTGGTACCAGGCGGCATTACGGTAAGCTGCATAAAATTTACCAAACTGACCGGTAAAATCTTCATGGTGCAGGTGCAGCCAATCGTACATGGGTAATACTCCCTGCATGATTGCATCATTATAGATCGCATCGTAAGGAATCTCCGCATAGGTGAGTGCCAGGGTAACGGCATCGTCCCAAGGCTGGCTCAAAGGGGGCGTGTAAACAGCGATGCGGGGAGCCTTGTGCAGTTTGATTTCATCCATGTTCACATTTGGATCAGAAATTTCAGTAAGTATGGCTGCCGCCTGAATATCTGCAATTACCTGATAAGATACATTTCGGATAATGCACTCGTTTTCGAATGTTTCGAAATGAGGAAACATAAAACTTCCACCACGGTAATTCAGCAGCCAACTTACCTCGGTTTCATAGGTAAGCACCCAATAGGCTATTCCGTAAGCTTTCAGGTGATTGCGCTGTGTATTGTCCATCGGGATCAGAATATAGGCTGCAAATCCCTGAATAACAGTCAGGACTGAAAGAAACAACAGTAAAATCAAGCGCTTCATACTCAAATTGTGTTACATATTCTCATGCTACTATAACGGTTGAAACAGATGAATAGTTTAACGCTGCGACAATCAAAAATTTTCTTAATCCCGATGACCTGCCGAGCAACAAGCAAGATGCATACCGGTAATACATTTTCCCTTTGTCATTTCTGAAAGCTTCTCATCACATTTTTACTAATTTTGCGCCCTTCAAAATCTAACCTGATTCAACAATGATGCAAGTTGAAATTGCTAGCCGTTACGAGCCTGCACTGACTGAAAAAAAATGGTATGATTACTGGATGCACTATGGTTTTTTCCATTCCGAACCTGACAACCGTACTCCTTATACTATTGTGATCCCTCCGCCGAATGTAACCGGCGTACTTCACATGGGTCACATGCTCAATAATACCATTCAGGATATTCTGGTCAGAAGGGCGCGGATGAAAGGATTCAATACGCTATGGCTTCCGGGCACCGATCATGCCAGTATAGCCACGGAGGCTAAAGTGGTTGCTAAACTCAAGAGCGAGGGAATGGAAAAGAATCAACTCACGCGTGAAGAATTTCTAAAACATGCATGGGAGTGGAAGGAAAAGCACGGAGGCATCATTCTTGAACAGTTAAAAAAACTTGGCGCATCATGCGATTGGGATCGTACCTGCTTTACGATGGATGAACACATGTACGATTCTGTGATTGATGTGTTTATTGATCTGTATCATAAAGGACTGATATACCGTGGGATTCGCATGGTCAACTGGGATCCGAAAGCCCTCACCGCTGTGTCGGATGAAGAAGTCAATTACCGCGAGGTTCAGTCAAAATTATACTATGTCCGGTATCAGGTGAAAGATGCCACCGAAGAGGAGCTTGCCAATGGCAAGGGTTGGGTAACCATTGCCACCACACGGCCAGAAACAATTCTCGGAGATACTGCCGTATGCGTTCATCCGGATGATGACAGGTTCAGGCACCTTTATGGAAAAACTGTCTTTGTGCCGCTGATCCATCGACCCATCCCCATTATACAGGATGAGTATGTTGACCGTGAATTTGGAACCGGTGCACTGAAAATTACTCCTGCTCACGACATCAACGATTACCATATCGGGTTGAAGCACCATTTGCCAACCATAGATATTTTTAATCCAAACGGCACATTGAATGAATCTGCCGAGATCTACATCGGCGAAGACCGTTTCCTGGTCAGAGAGAAAATTGCCATGGAATTACAGGCCAGAGGGCACATGGTGAAAATTGAAAGTTATGTGAATAAAGTGGGCTTTTCAGAGCGGACTGACGAAGTCATAGAACCCAAGTTATCACTTCAGTGGTTTTGCCGGATGCAGGAAATGGCAAAGCCGGCATTGGAACTGGTTATGAATGACACCATACGTTTTCATCCGGCGAAGTTTAAAAATACCTATCGCCATTGGATGGAAAATGTGAAGGATTGGTGTATTTCGCGCCAGCTTTGGTGGGGGCAACGTATTCCGGCATGGTATCTGAACTCAGGGGAGGTTTTTGTGGCAAAAACAGCGCAGGGAGCGGCAGAAATAGCAAGCCAGGCACTTAACCGTGAAGTACTTCCGTCCGAACTGAGGCAGGATGAAGATGTACTTGATACCTGGTTTTCATCATGGTTGTGGCCTATCTCGGTTTTTGACGGTGTCCGAAAGCCTGATAATCCGGATATAAGTTATTATTATCCTACAAATGATCTTGTTACTGCACCTGAGATCATGTTTTTCTGGGTTGCACGTATGATCATGGCCGGTTGGGAATACCGCAGAGAAATACCTTTCAGGAATGTTTATTACACGGGTATTGTACGCGACAAGTCAGGACGAAAAATGTCAAAATCTTTAGGCAATTCACCTGATCCTCTTGAACTTATCAGCAAACATGGCGCCGATGGGGTTCGCGTAGGTATGATGCTGTTGTCGCCGGCAGGGAACGATTTGCTGTTCGATGAATCTCTTTGTGAGCAGGGACGTAATTTCAGCAATAAAATATGGAATGCACTACGTTTGGTAAATGGTTGGAAAACAGATAAAAACGCTTTACAACCCGATTATGCCAGCGTTTCGGCACGCTGGTTTGAAGCAAGGCTGAATGCTGCAATCATGGCAGTGGACGATCATTTCGATAAATTTCGCATTTCCGATGCCCTGATGACCATTTATAAACTCATCTGGGATGATTTCTGCTCATGGTATCTCGAAATGATCAAGCCACCTTTTGGTGAGCCTGTTGACAAAACCACCCTTGCTGTTACTGTTGGCTTTTTTGAAAGACTCATGAAACTGCTTCATCCGTTCATGCCTTTTATCACCGAAGAGATCTGGCAGCACCTGTCGCTTCGCAAACCGGGTGAAAGTATTATGGTTGCCGGATTTCCGGTTGCCGGCAGCATTGATGAAGATATCATCAACCGCTTTGATTTTGCCTCTGAGGTGATTGTGGCGGTTCGTAATCTGCGTGCTGAAGGTAATATTCCGCAAAAACAATCCCTGTCGCTTTTTGTCAAAAAAAACAATGCGGAAGCTGCTGATCCCACATTTGATGCGGTGGTAATAAAACTATGCAACCTTGAACATCTGGGATATGCAGAGGAGAAAATCCCGGGAGCATTGAGTTTTGTCCTCAGGCGCACGGAGTTTTTTGTACCGGTTGAACATACCATTGATATACGTGAAAAAATTACCAAACTCAATGAGGAATTAATTTATACAAAAGGCTTTCTGCTATCGGTTCACAAGAAGCTGAGCAACGAAAAATTTGTAACCAATGCCAGGCCGGAGGTTGTTGAAAGCGAGCGAAAGAAGGAAAGTGATGCACTGGCAAGAATCCGCGTTCTGGAAGAACAGATCGAAGGTTTGAGAGCTGGGATAAGCTAAAACAACTCTGAAAATATGATAACAGCTTATTATAGCAAATATCACAGCGCTGTATCAATTAATGGATCGTAAAGTCTGCACCCTTACAAAAACCTTCATTTTATATTTTGTTTTGTTTAATAAACGTAATGTTTTTCGAGAAAGTCGTATTTTTATATATGTAAATACTTCTATATGGGGAACACTGTAATTTATAGTGAACCTAAATAATGAATAGAAATATATTTCTAGTAATAAACAGTAAGAGCGACAGGTTATCCTTTGTCGCTCTTCCAGTAGTGGCCGGAAGATTGTACCGGCATATCATCAAGTTAGTATTTAACTATCCTTGCTATACCTGACTTATGGTCTATCGTTACTCTCAATAAATAAACACCTTTAGGTATTAGTGTAATATCAAACAAGTGCTTATTTACAGCCGGTAATTCATTCATTATTAGACGCTCACCTGTCACGTTATATAACTCAGCGAGAATGGCAGAAGAGACAACAGGATCAGGAAATTCAAGTGTGAAAATACCTGCAGTTGGATTGGGATAAATCATGAAAGGAGTTTCATTTTTTAAGATATTATCCGCTACTACAGGCGTTGGAATTTCTTTATCTTTTGCTGCAATCAAAGCAAGCGGAATTGTACAGTAAACATTGCTGATGTAGGCATGCATAAATCCACCCGCCTGAACTTTGCTACCCGGATGAAATACGATGGATTGTCCGGCAATTAAGGTTGCCACGCCGCCTGGATGTATGTTAATACCCTGAACATCAATGATTTTTGTTGCATTAAAGCAAATGTCATCGCCGAAACCGACCTGTTGATCATTTAAAATGACCATCTGTGGCACTTCGGGCTGCCCGCTACCGGAATATATTACCTGACAGACGATTGCGTTGTTGCACTCGTCAGAAATTGAAAAATCATAAGCAGCCAACCAGTTTTGATTGGCGCCCTCAATTTGTGAGCTAATTAGTGAGACAGTAATATTGCTGCAGTTATCACTGTACATGTTTGCAACTATATCTTCCAGGTATGTTGCATCGAAAGCCTGTATTTGTGAATAATTCCAGTTGAGTCCGGTTTGATTAAGTGTGCTGCAGTCAATTTCCTGATTTACCAGATAAGGTGGTAGTGAATCTCCTCCAGAGTAATTAACGAAACAGGTAACAGTTTGAAAACAAGGATTTGTGACTTCATACACGAAAGTGAAATCCCATTGACAATGGCTGTTATTCAGACCAGGGATTGTTTCCTGCAGCGAGGCTGTAAGTTGTCCGCATCCATCTGTATATAAGTTTGCAATTTCATTTTCAAGACTGCCTGCATCAAAACTTTCAGCTTCTGAGAGACACCATAAAAGGTCATACATATTCAGGGAACTGCAGCCGAGGAGTGGATTTACCAGGTTAATAGGGGAGAGGTTGGCGCCGTAATAGTTGATTGATGCATTCGGGGCAATGTTTCCGCAACCATCAGCTACCGAATACGTGTAAGTAACGCTCCAACCACAGTCATTTCCAATTATAGCGGTATTGATCAGGGTTGCAAACACTGTTACGCAGTTATCGTTGTACAACGAAGCGATAAAAGTCTCAACTGGAGCCGCTGGCATTTCAGCCATACAGGTATTATCCAGGTAACCTCCTGGCAGTGTTCCTGTTAAAACAGGGCACTGATCATCAACAAGGATGAGTGTATACACCCATGGGTGCTCATTCCCGGCACAATCTGTATATTTCCATGTATAATTGATCAAACCCCGGCATTCTGGTATTTCACTAACTTCCGGACCTGTGGGTGTGATTTCATTCCCACAATTGTCGAACACTAAAGGTGGAATAATTTCCGGAAGATATTCACTGCAGGCTGCATGACCGGTATCATACTGTGGTATTTCAAAATCATGATATTCAATATAATATATAAAGCTCCACACATCTGTATTCCCTAGACAATCTGTATATTGATAATGATACGTTCTGGTTCCCTGACAGGTCAGGGGAATGGGATCGTCAACCACATCCAGAAGTACTGGAATTAAATTTTGACCACAATGGTCGGTGACCTCCGGAGGAACCGGCGAAATCGCATCATCAGGACAATAAACAACAGTGCTTCCTCCTGGAGGTAACATTAGTACTACCTGGTAATGCACCGTGATGGTCCAACTATTATTGTCAACCTTGTTATAGGTGGTATTACATCCTGAACCAAGACTGGTTCTTCCTGCATGAAGCTCAAAGAGGATTTCACCACCTCCTGAAACGCCGTTGGCAATGTTCAGGTTGGTGCGGTTGTATGTATAGGTACCGGCCATGTTTCCAACGCCGGTGCTTATTACCTGTTCATTTAATCCACCCGGAGAAACACAGCGTAATTGTGATCGCTGGTGGTTCATCCTTCCGCTGGAACGTGCGGTCATTTGGTAACTCACATCAGCACCGGTAATTACAGAGCTTTCAGGAATTGTTACACCAAATATTCCGGGGCATGACGATTGGCCTGAAATATTAGTAAAGCTTTTATCAGTTGGAATATCACCGGACGTGTATGTTGCCGATGAAGAAAATAAGGGCATAATGATTTGTATATAATCTGGTTTTTCAGCTAAGTATTGATTATCTACAAGAAGACTCACGGTCTTATTACCAGTAATTGAATACATTACCTGATGTGGACCCTGGCCTGTTGCTGTGGGAGGGGTGGCTCCAGCACCAAAATTCCATTCCCAGCTGGTAAAGATACCCCCTGTTGAAGCGTCGGTAAAAAGTATTGCCTCACCGGCATATGCTGTAGTTTTATCGGCTGTAAAATCAGGTAATGGCATCAATTCAGAGCCATTGATCTGAACATCATCCACACACCACCAATAAGCCCACGTTCCTGTATAATTCCATTTAAACTTAACCGCTGCTTTTCCGGCTAACTGAGTGATGATCTGGTAATAAGACTCCGGATTGCTGGTTGTTGATGTCCATTGCTGAAGTTGCGTCCAGGTGTCGCCATTATCTGTGCTGTAGGATAATGTGCCGGCTGAACCGGGATAAGACCTGAAATAGTGTAAAAATGAAATTGAAATGTTTGAATGGTTCGAAAAATCGAACGTAGGTGAAATAAGATCGGTATTTTGTGTGTACCCTGCTCCATATGCATCGCTGTTTACATACGCATAATTTCCTGTTGATCCGTAAAGTCCACCTGCAGTGATTCCAAATTTCCATACCTGATTATTACCCTGGTAATCAAATACATTCCAACATGTTGGAGCGGTGTAAGAACAGTTAAAATCCTGGATGAAAGGTAGATTGCCAACTGCATCGCAAAAAGTCACTGCATTGGCACTACGACTGTTTGAATATTCATTTATTTCATTGTATGAGAACGCTTTATAATAGTAAGTGGTGGCTTGCTCAAGTGCGGTATGTGAGTAATAAGTGAGTTCACCCTTATACAGGACAATCCCCCCACCAGGCAATACCTGACCTGGAGAATATACCATTCCGGATTGTGGGTCTCCGAAAACATTCGTATCTGACCAAACAACCATCACATCATTATTCTGTAAATTTTTTATCCATGACAGGTTAATCTGATGTGAACTCGTTGCCTGAGCTGCAAATGAGCCGGGTCTTCTAACACCCGAAATAATTTCCTGAACCCTGGTCAGAGCTGCATATGCATTCAATCTTCCTGCTCCAAGTTTGCCGGCATATTCCGGATTTACATTATAATGATTATCAGCAGTATTTTTCAATTCATCTTCAACCTCATCAGCATCCAGCTTTCCGAATCCTGCTGAGAGCATCAGAGCTGCAACACCGGAAACATGCGGACAAGCCATTGAAGTGCCCTGGTAATATCCATAACTATTTCCGGTTAACGTGCTTAACACTCCCCTTGCTGCCACTACATTTGTTTCCCCACCTGGAGCAGAAATATCAATCCAGCTATCATAATTCGAATACCAGGCTTTCTGATCAAGATTATTGGTGGCTGCAACCGCAAAACAACCTGAGTAACAGGCAGGATACCATGGACCCATACTGTTATTGTTTCCTGCGGCGAAGATGGTAATTCCACCATTCATCGCGCTGCCACCTCCATTTGCATTGAAATAGTCAATAGCGTCAATAACAAGTTGCTCGCATACGCCGGCACTTGTGTAACTCCAGCTATTCTGGGAAACAGAAGCACCATTGTCAGCAGCAAACACAGGTGCCAGATGAAAACCTCCATTGCTGGTATTTGTGAAAACCTGGCATGACATCAGTCTGACACCATCATTTATTCCTGAACCTCCTGCAATTCCTGAAGTTCCAGTGGCATTACTGTTCACTGCCGCAATGGTTCCTGCTACATGTGTACCATGATTGTGAGGTGAAAGTAATGAACTACCGGTAACAAAGTTATATCCCAGGCCAGGCCACATGTTGCCTGCAATATCCTGGTGTGTATGGTCAATGCCTCCGTCAATGACAGCAACAATTACATTATTGTTACCTTTATGGATATTCCATGCGTCCTGCAATCTGATATCCGCACCTGCTGTTCCGCCTTGTTGTCCGGTATTATTATAATGCCATTGATTTGAATACAGAGGATCGTCAGGAATCCACTTTGGTTCAGGAGAAGCATGACATGCTGAAACTGATAAGTGAGTATGAATAAGTGATTCGTTTATAACAAGTTGCTTGATAAATTCCGGTTCAGCGATTTCGACTTCTGCAAGGGATGAATACTTATTTACAACTTCGACTATATCAGTTTCTTCGTCAAAACACACTTCAAACCACAAATGAAGCCCCCATGCTTTATGACGTGATTTATACTCAAGGGATTTGGACCTGAATTTATAAAGTGTCCAAAACAAAGGAGTAATTTTTTTTACATCAAACTCTGAGTTCAGACTATCAATTGCCTGGTTACCCGTAACCACAAATCCATGCAATCCACAGTGAATTTCTGATTCCGGATCCAATCCGGTAACCGGATGTTGAAGTTTGATACGGATTTTACCTGTATAGTATGCTCCGGGTGATACATTTTCGATATCAACCACTGGTCTGGCATGTTTTCTTTCATGAGTTGTTTCCTGACAAAGACTATAATTTTGATGAAAACATGCTGTTGTCACCAATATACCTGTTATGAATCTGGTAAACATTCTGCTCATATTGCTTCCAGGTTAAGAAATCAGACTACTGATTTCGAACAAGAATTGCGGTCATACATTAATAATTCCAAACTGTTAAAAAATTCTGAAGTATGTTTCCCGATAATATCCTGATGAGGAAGCAAAGATATAAAAATATTTACGAATTTAAATGTATTGTATAAAATTTATTTACAGTTGGGCTGGTACAATCAGGATATGTAAAATATTAGCACTGATGGGATTGGATGAATTATTTTGCAGAGTATCTATCTTACCCAAAATACGCATAACCTCTGTTTTAGAAAAAGGTGAGCGACCAGACAATAAATGTCTGGCCGCTCCTGGTGGTTGAAAGGTGGAAATTACAAATTTCTACCAGTAGTTTATTGTATAATGATCTTTTCGGTGCCTGTCAGATTACCTCTGATCACCCTTATGATGTATATTCCTCGGGGAAAGCTGCTCAGGTCAAATTGACCTTTCTGGTCATAAATATTATCTTGCATTAATATTTTTTCGCCGGTCAGCTTAAAGATTTCAACTGTATATGGCATAGCATCCCCTGATATTTCCAGCATGAAAATTCCTGAAGATGGATTCGGAAATACAACGAAGAAATTATTTGCAGTGAAAGCAGGTTCAACAATTTGCCTGATTGTTGTTTCTGTGTTTTTCGGTAATGGAGTCGGATTTTCACAAAAATTGTTACTGATAAAGGCATGCAGGTATGCTCCACTCTGAACGTTAACACCAGGCAACAGCCTGATGGATTCTCCGGCAATGAGGCTGATGCTTCCACCGGTCACTGTGAGTCCCTGCTGCACAATGATGCTTTTATTTGCACCAAAACACAAATCGTCGCCGGGAGAGACAGTTCTGAACGGTAAGTCAATATAGTCGGGAACGGCAGGTTGAATGCCACCGCTGTAAGTAACCAGACATATTTCAGATTGATGACAAATATCCGTGACAGTAAATTCGTAAGTTATTGTCCAGATTTCGTTGCTGTTGTTTTCATCAGGGATGGAATTAATGAGTAAAGCAGATACGGGACCTCCGCAGTTATCCTGGTAGAGAGTTTCGACACTTTCAATTAGTGTGTTAGCATCAAATAAATTCGCTTGCGCAAGAGTCCATGCAAGGCCTGATTGATCCAGGCTGGAGCAATTTGTTTCAGGATTAACCAGTTCCGGACCTGTTGTTGGCAGAATTGTAAAAACATATTTCCATTCATGGGTATTTCCGGCACAGTCTGAATAATTCCAAACATAATTGACTTCTCCTTCGCAATCCGGTACGGCGCTGATCTCAGGGCCGGTAATTTCAGTGATCTGATTTCCGCAGTTGTCAAACACAACAGGTGGAACAGGAGTGTAGAGTTCAGAGGCGCATGCAATGATTTCGCTTTGGTTTTCAGGCATGTCAAAGTCCTGGTATTCAATAAAGAAGGTAAAAGTCCAGGAATGTGTATTACCAGCACAGTCAGCGTAATCCCAAACATAATTGACTTCTCCCCCGCAAACCGGCACAGCGCTGATCACCGGGCCGGTCATATCAGTGATCTGATTTCCGCAGTTGTCAAACACAGTGGGTGGAACAGGAGTATAGAGTTCAGAGGCGCATGCAATGATTTCGCTTTGGTTTTCAGGCATGTCAAAGT
>CAYQRU010000091.1:13919-15134 GCA_964419945.1 uncultured Bacteroidales bacterium
CAAACACAGTGGGTGGAACAGGAGTATAGAGTTCAGAGGCGCATGCAATGATTTCACTTTCATCCCCGGGCATCATAAAATCTTCATAAATAATACTGTACGTATAAGTCCAGGTAGATGAATTGCCGGAACTATCGGTGTATGAGAAAGTATAAATCCTCTGGCCCTGACAAACCAGCGGAAAAGGTATATCAGTATATCCTTCGGGAGTTCCTTCTATTTCATTATCGCAGTTATCAATGGCAAGGGGTGCAGAGGGTGCTGATATCTCCGAAATACAAGCAACATTCATTTGGCCTGCCGGTGGGACGATAGGTGATTCAACATCGTTGACAATCACTTCAAAGGTACACGATAATGTTCCGTACTCATTTGCCGCTGTTACCTCAACCAGGGTAGTTCCGACGGGGAAGAAGTAAGGAGTAGAGATATTTACACCTCCCGTTTTATATGTAATTAGCGGATCGGGATTTCCAACTGCAGTTGCTTCAAATTCAATCATTTTTCCGCAAATTTCCGGATCATTGACCAACAGTAAATCTACAGGACAGTTAATTTCAAATACCCCTGCCTGAGTAATATCACCATCCATATAATAATTTGTTTGCGGTATATCATTGAGAGTACCGAATAACGGCCAGTCTTTATATTCGCATGATGAGCCATTGTCCAGCCATACAAGGTCAGTATTTCCGCTATTAAACTGGAAATTAACTGTGAACAGGGTTGAATTGTCCGGGAAACTTATACCTGTGCTGGCAGAATAACCATAGGCGAATATCAATCCGGGAATGCTACCATCAATGGTAAATGCCGGGAATCCTGAGTCATTGGAATAACTATCGAAAATCATGACGTCCGGATCATAAGAAAAAGTTAGTGAGAAGATTCCTATATTAATGAAATTGCTGGCTATTACAGGGATGCTGATAAAGGTAGTAGATTCGGCAATGAGCATCGGAAGGCTTGCAATTGGTGCATGATCATACGTTACAATTCTGCCGTCAAAATAAAAGGACGAAAACGGACTCTGGTTTAGCTCCCTGAAATCCTCTCCGAAATAAAGACAATGACTGTACACATTGCTTGCTGTAATAGCCGTAGTGCCAATAGCCACCTTAGAAAATCTCAGGGTAAAAATGATAGTATTGTCCGGTAAGGTAATTCCTGGCAACACGATTTTAAACCATGAAATGGATATCTCGCCTGGATTAC
>CAYQRU010000092.1:0-14852 GCA_964419945.1 uncultured Bacteroidales bacterium
ATCTTTGCCTATGTACTGGCAATATTCATCCGGCATGAATTTGAGTATCTGACAATAAATCCTGAGCTGATTGCTACCCAATCCATTGTAGTGATTGTGATTTATGTATACTTTTTTGTACAGACCAAATCTTATACAGGAATCATCAGGCAAACAGGAATCAATGATGCAATGCAGATTCTGAAAGCCTGTGCACTTTCTTTTCTTATCCTGCTGATTGCAAATTCATTTCAACGTTTTGGTATCATAAACAGCAAATACATTCCACCCCTTTCTGTGATCATGATTCATTTCATGCTGCTTTCCTTTATTCTGATAGGAAACCGACTGCTTGTAAAAACTATATATGCGGAAGTAATCAGCAAAAGAGGCAGAAAGAGGATGCGTGTGCTTATTTATGGCGCCGGCTCCACCGGACTGATCACCAACAATGCTCTCCGGCATGATCCTGTTTTCCTGTATGAAGTTGCAGCATTTGTTGATGACAATCCAAGTATGGTGAATAAAAAGCTTGAGGGAGTTCCGGTTATTGCTCCCGAAAAAGGAATGAATTCAGACTTTTTAGCCAGAAATAATATCTCGCATCTTATCCTTGCGATCCCAAACCTGGATATTAATTATAAAAGAGAAATCATTGAGAAAGGTCTCGAATTAAATCTTCAGGTCAAGGTTGTGCCACCTATTGATAACTGGATCAATGGTGAATTGAGCAGTAATCAGTTGCGTGAAGTGCATATTGAAGAACTATTGGGTAGAGAACCCATAAGGCTTGATAATCAAAATATTGCAAAAGATATCCAGAACCATATCATCATGGTAACAGGCGCTGCCGGTTCAATCGGAAGCGAAATTGTCAGACAGATATTGCAGTACAATCCTGCGAGGGTTATACTCATTGACCAGGCTGAATCAGCAATTTTTGACCTGCAGTACGAGATCAACAACAGTCCTGTTTTTAAAGACATCGCTACCCGTGTGGTTTACCAGGTTGCAAGTATCAAGGATAAGTTCAGAATAGAGGGTCTTTTTAAAATTTACAGGCCACAGATCATTTATCATGCTGCTGCTTACAAGCATGTGCCATTGATGGAAGAAAACCCTTATGAAGCCATCATGGTTAATGTGTTTGGAACCAAAATCATTGCAGACCTGGCGGTTAGGTATCATACCAAGAAATTTGTTATGATCTCTACCGATAAAGCAGTAAATCCAACCAATGTTATGGGTGCAAGCAAAAGAATCGCGGAAATCTACATTCAATCCATTGCCGACGGCAGCACGCGTTTCATTACTACCCGTTTTGGGAATGTGCTGGGATCTAACGGATCTGTGATCCCAATCTTTAAGAAACAGATTGAGAGTGGCGGACCGGTTACGGTTACACACAAAGAAATCACACGCTACTTTATGACTATTCCTGAAGCCTGCAACCTGGTCATGGAAGCCGGCGCAATGGGAAAAGGAGGTGAGATTTTTGTATTTGATATGGGCAAATCCGTAAAAATTTACGATTTAGCCCGCAGGATGATACAGCTTTCCGGATTGATGCCAGAAAAGGATATTAAAATAATTGAAACAGGATTGCGTCCCGGCGAAAAATTATACGAAGAACTGCTTTCGCTTGGTGAGAACATGTTGCCTACTCATCATCCCAAGATTATGAAAGCCAAAGTAAGAACCTACACACGCAGAGAAGCCGAAGAATGCCTGAATCAGCTTTCGGCAATCATTATTGAGGACGACATTTATGCCCTGGTAAAAAAGATGAAAGAAATTGTACCAGAGTACCTTAGCAACAACTCAGTATTTGTTTCACTCGATCGCCGGTCGGAGATGTAAGAAGCAATCCGGCTTCCAGGTGCTTACCTGCAAAACAGAGCACAATTTGTTACTTCTCGGAATATTTCATTAAGGCTTTCACCTATTCTTTTTACTTTCGCAGATATTTTACATCCATGAATCTATCCAGAACCATTGTTATTCTGATCGTACTTCTGTGCCATACATTTACCGCAAATGCCCAAAGTACAAGCGTAATCCCTGGCGGAACTGCAGAAAAACTATTTCAACGTTACAGCCTGAAGGCTGGCAAATTCACCAACGAATTTATTACTGATTCAAGGCCTTTTGAGCGTTCGGCCATCACACAGCTGACAAGCATGTCCGATACACTTGAAACTGACTTTTCAGTAACAGATAAATTCAATCTCGATTACCTGAAAGCCGACAACCTGCCTTATAACAGCGTAAATATACATGATAGCCGCAAACCTTTTCTGCGCTACTTTTATAAAAGCAAAGCCAATCTCTTCCAGGTCAATGAAAAGGATTTCAATCTTTTCATCAATCCGGGATTATATTTGAGCATCGGAAATTCCAGCCGCGATGAATCCACTCTTTACACAAATACCCGGACGGTAGAAATCCGGGGAGACATTGACGGAAAAATTGGTTTTTACTCCTTTATTGCCGAGAATCAAATGAAACCGGCAGCGCACGAAAGGGAATTCGACAGCCTCTTTGGTGTCTATCCCGGTGCCCATCTTACAAAACCTTTCAAAAAACATGGCATTGATTTCTTCCAGGCCCGGGGATATTTTACATTCAGCCCTATCAGGCAAATGAATATACGTTTTGGTCAGGACCGCAATTTTATCGGACATGGGATACGCTCCCTGTTATTGTCTGATTTTGCCACTGATTATTTATTCCTGAAGATCACCACAAGAGTATGGCGTTTCAATTATATTAACCTTTACGCCCGCCTCACCGACCGCTATGGTTACATCACCGGAACAAACAAAGAAAAACCGAACCCGGCTAAATACATGGCTATGCATTACCTGAGTATTCAACTATTTGATAACCTTGATATTGGATTGTTTGAGTCGGTCATTTTTCACGACAACGAAGGGAATGGAAGAGGATTCGACATTAATTACCTTAATCCTGTAATTTTTTACCGTTCGGTTGAACATCAGCTTGGAGATCCGGATAAAATGCTCGTGGGCCTGAACGCCGGCTACATTCCGGTGAAGAATTTAAAATTGTATGGACAATTTATGCTTAATGAATTCAGGATTAATGACTTGAGAGCCGGCAACGGACATGTTGCCAACAAATTTGGTTACCAGGCAGGAATGAAATATGTTGATATCGCCGGTATCTCAAACCTTGATTTACAATTGGAATACAACAGAGTCAGACCTTATTCTTACACACATTATGCTATCAGCGGTGATTATCCTGTTAACTCTTATTCGCATTATAACCAGCCACTGGCACATCCGCTTGGGGCGAACTTCAGTGAAATTGTACTAAATATTGATGTTCAGCCTTTTCCAAAATGGACTTCCGGATTGTACCTCGTTCATGCATACTATGGTGCTGATACCAGCGAAAGCAACTGGGGCGGAAATATCTTTCTGGATTACAAAACATATGAAAAAGAACTTGGAAACAAAGTAGGCCAGGGAGTAAGAACCAACCTGCTGATTGCAGAAGCATGGTTAAGTTACCATTTCAGGCATAACCTCTTTCTTGATCTCGATTGCCGTTACCGGCGCAAAAGCAGCAATATAATAAAGGATGAAAATGATTTATACGTAGGTTTGGCTGTTAGGTTAAATCTTGCCAGAAAAAACTGGCAGTTTTAGAATCTTCAGAGGTTATTATCAGTTGACTGTCAAAAAAAAAAAAAAACGGGCTTACCGCCCGTTTAAAATGCTTCAAAACCGGATATTTATTCCTTTACTCCCGAAAATTGTATCTTCAGTGATATTTCATCATGAATAAAATTGTCCTTCAGATTGTCAAAGAACTTTCTTGATCCATACTTTACATTCCATTCCGAACGGTCAATAATAAAATTACCCGTGTGGGCTTTAATTGTTGCATCCTGTATTTCAATCATTGCATGGAAGGTAACATTACGGGTTACGTCTTTCATGGTCAGGTTTCCTGATACAGTATGCGTAAAATTAATATCACCGGTTTGTTCGCCCTCATAGGCTGCTACTGAAGTAAATACAAAACGGGCTTCAGGATAGACAGCTACATCAAAAAAATCAGAAGAAAGAAGATGTCCCCTGAGTTTACCATTTGTTTCCGGATCGGTAAGGTCCAGCACAACAATTGAATTCATATCAATCATCATTTCACCACCAGTGATCATTCCATCTTCAACAGTAATATTTCCTTTGGCGATGCTGATAGTTCCATTATGCTGGCCGGTAGGTTTTGTACCGACCCATTCAATCTGGCTTGCACTGACGTCAGCCAGATATACTACACCTTTGGCTTTCATTACAGCTTTTTCGTCGCCTGTAGCGGCTTTTTCACCCTGAGGGGCACCACACGACACAATCATAAGTGTCGAAAATAACATTGCAGATAAAGCAATTATTGTCTTCATAAATTCAAAGATTAGGTTAATTACTATTTAGTTACCGAAAACACCAGACAGTGTTTTAAAAACAAAAATCAAACAACAGGGAAAGTGGAATGTTCAATTTTTCAGTCAAATCTTTGAACATTTTGATCTGAGATAGTGGTCGGCCATAACGAGTGCAGTCATGGCTTCAACAATGGGGACGGCCCGCGGGACAACACAAACATCATGTCGTCCCTTGCCCTGAAGAATGACGGATTTTCCAGATTTATCAATAGTTTGCTGGTTTTTCATCAAAGTAGCTACAGGTTTGAAGGCCACCCTGAAAAAAACATCTTCACCCGTGGTTATGCCGCCTTGTATGCCACCGGAATAATTTGTCTGTGTTCTCAGAAACATATTCCCTGATTCATCCCTGGAGAGATCCCGGGGAATGTCGTTGTGTTCAGATCCTCTCATTGTTGAGCCTGAAAAGCCGCTGCCGTATTCAAATCCTTTCACTGCATTGATGCTTAGCATTGCTTTTGCCAGGTCTGCCTGAAACTTATCAAATACTGGTTCACCTAAGCCAGCAGGAACACCTTTTATCAGGCAGGTAATAATCCCTCCTGTGGTATCGCCGGCTGCCTTTAGTTCCTCCAAATGCTGTATCATTCGCTGCGCAGCATCATGATCAGGGCAGCGCACAGCATTTGATTCAATTGCTTTGAGATCAAAGCCGGAAATTGTGTTGCCCGTGTGAATGGGGCCAATGGCAGAAACCCAGGCAATAATACTGATTCCGGATTGGTTCAGCATCAACTGCGCGATTGATCCACCAGCCACGCGGGCGGTTGTCTCGCGAGCCGAAGATCTTCCTCCGCCCCTGTGATCCCTGAATCCATATTTGGCATCCCAACTGAAATCGGCATGCGAGGGCCTGAAAACATCTTTCAGATGATCATAATCTTCAGGTCTTGGATCTTTGTTTTGAATCGAAAATGCAATGGGAGCTCCGGTAGTGCGCCCTTCAAAAACACCGGACATGATCTCGATCAGATCAGATTCCTGTCTGGGCGAAGAAGTTCCGGATTGCCCCGGCCTGCGTCGGTTCAAACAATATTGAATGAAATCGGGGTTGAGAAAAACACCTGCCGGGCAGCCGTCAATGATTCCTCCAATGGCCTTGCCATGTGATTCACCAAAGGTGGTTAAACGGAATACAGTGCCGAAAGTATTCCCCGCCATACGTTTTATATTTCTTTCAGGTAGCGTAGCTTGGCTTCCATAAGAGCCAGTTCCTGTTTAGCCTGATCAATTTTCTTCTGAAATTCCACCTTCACAAGGTTGGCGTTCTTTGATTCTGCCAGGAACCCGATATTATTCTCCCACAACATAATGTCTTCCTGCAACTTGGCAGCTTTTAACTGAAGGGCATTTTTCTCACGGTAAATCACCCTGCCGGCATCGGGCATTTCTTTGAGTGATTCCAACCGGTTTTTATAATTGAGGGCATTAATTTCGGAGGCATCAATTTTCAGCCTGTCGAAATGTTTGTTCAGGGCAGTACGGAACGTATTCTGAAGCCGGTCTTTTTCCCTGATTGGAACGTGTCCGATTTCCAGCCATTCACGTTGAAAATTTTTCAGTATCTCAAGGTTTTCTGAACGGTTTCCTGTAAAGACAAACTCCTGCAAACGCTTGATGATATCTTCCTTTTTCTTCATGTTCTCTTCTTCCACCTGAACCACATTCGAGAAAAATTCAGTTTTGCGTTTAAAGAATTCGTCGCATGCTGTACGGAAGCGCTTCCATATTTTATCGGAATGTTTGCGGGGAACAGCACCGATTGATTTCCATTCCTGCTGCAGGTGAATCAGCTCCTGGGTAGTTTTTCGCCAGTCGGTACTGTTTTTTATGGCTTCAGCCTGAGCGCACAGGTCAAGTTTCAGGTTGTAGTTGTTCAATTGCTGATCCTTGAGTTTTTCAAGATATTCCTTGTAGCTGGTAAAATGACTATCGAGGCATGTTTTGAAACGGTTCCAGACCTCAGTATTGACTTTTTTGGGGCAAGGGCCAATGGTTTTCCAAACGCGCATCATTTCATTTACATCATTGGTGCGGTTTTGCCACTGCCTGAGTGTTTCCGGAATATTGGAAATAAGTTTTTCAGCTTTCTCACATAATGCCGACTTTGCAAGGAAATTACTTTCAAGTTCGTTTTGTTTTTCATTATAGTATTCACGCCGGCGTTCGTTTATCTGGTCAGAGGCGATTTTGAAGCGTTCCCAGATCTCGTCTTTTTTATCCTGTGGAACGGGTCCAATTTCTTTCCATTCCTCATGATATTTCTGAAGCTGTTTGAAAGACCTCAGGATTGAGGTTTCGATGAGTAATTCTTCTGTCTTCTCACAAAGTTCAATCTTGCGTTCAAGATTTTTCTTTAAGTCAAGATCTTTCAGTTCTTTATTGATTTTTACCTTATCGAAAAACTTCTCAACCAGAAAATGATAGTTTTGCCAAAGTTGGTTAATCTCGTTTTTGGGAACCATGCCGATGTGTCTCCACTGCTCCTGCAAGGCTTTAAACTCATCGTACGTTTTTTTAAGCGTTTCCTCGGAATTGATAAGCACTTTCAAATCTTCCAGGATTTTCTTTTTTGCTTCGAGATTTGCGAGTTTTTCTTTTTCGAGCTCTTCATTGAAACGTTGACGTTTTTCACGGTAAATATTGGTAGCTGCAATAAATCGCCCGCTAAGCGCATCAGCCTCTGGGGTATAATCTTCCGGAACCCCGCCATCTTTCAGAAAACTGTCGAACTGAGCCTGTAACTCTTCTTTTTCCTTGTGAATATAAGCTACTTTAATTAATGCCATTTTCACTTTTATTGCCTGGATATCAGGCTCCTGAACTAATGCTTCGAGGTGCTCAACCAATTCAGCCCTCGAAAGGCTTTGATAAATGGCTTCATTTTCTTCATCTTCTTCATCATCCTCTTCAGAATCTTCCTTTTCTTCCTCCGAATGATCAATAAAAATCTCTTCCTTTTTTGAGGTTTTTTTTGTTTTGTCAGGCATACTCACTAACGCATCCTGCCCGCCGGTATCTTCATTATGTTTGCCTGTTATGGGTTCCACATCTATCTCTTTATCTGTATCTTCATTTACGACTGGTATTATTTCCTGAACCTTCCCGGTTAATGGTTGCGATTCGCCCACTGACATTTCAGATGGTGTTCCATCATTGGTGGTTTCGCTTTCCATTACCAGAGTTTTCATGTTGTCTGATTCATTTTCAGCCTGTTGAAAAGCGTTCTGTGACTCGGCTTGAGGCTGAATAATTGTTAACGGCCCTTCCTCAGACTGCTCAGCGTAATGAGCGATTGAAGGAACTGTGTCAGAATTTTCAACTAAAAGCTCAGCACCGGATTCGAATGATTCAACATGTGGGAGATTTTCATCAACAGGTTGTTGTACATCCGTAATCAGGGATTCGTCATTTGTTTTGCCTGTTCCGGTAGGTTCCATTTCTGAACTAACCATTGCTTTTACTTCAGTTTCAGAACTTGCTTCAGTTAAATATTCGTTGCCCGTTTCGTTTTTGACGTCAGGATTCGATACATTTTCGGGTTCCGGATTTCTGTGTGCAGAAATTTCAGTGTTCTCTTCCTTCACAGAGATATTTTCCTGCTCAGGAGTCTGATTAGATAGATCCTTGGTTTCCATACTATTAAGTTTAATGATTTTTATCCGGTATGGCTTTCATAATTATATTGTGCAACCAGCAGAGTACATCCTGAAAAGCCTTTCCGTGGAGAGATTATTAGATTATGTAAGAATTAAATAAACGTGTGTTAAAATTAGTTTAAAAAGGGATTGCAAAAATAACAATATTTTGTAAGGTCAACATGAAAGACCTGATGAGGAATGATTCTCCAGATTACCGTGAGGTCAATTTATTAGTCATTCAATTGATTTTAAGATGCCTGATCACTTAAGTGGTTCAATTTTTTATCAATAAACTTACGCTGCATTATTGTAATTTATTTCCCTGGCTGTGCTCTGATAAAGTTATCCTTTTAAAACAAAAAACATCATAAACATTTCAATATCAAACTGATAATCATACAAAGCAACGTCCTGTCATGATTATGGATGGTAATTGAATATCGGGTAACAATACATTCAATCGAACACTTTCTGATTGAAAATAATGTAGCCTATGTTGAACAGAAAGTTTAGCGGATCTTCATTTTTATTGAAATAATCAACGCTCAGATTAACAGGACCAATGGGAGAATGCAGGACGATTCCGGCTGATCCGGCAAAATTTATGGTTGAATACCGCTGACCATATGTTGCATTGAAATCATCGTTCCTTATAATTGGCTGATAGGGCATACATGCGTATGCTTCGATCCGGAAATCGAGATTGCGGCGAATGATAAAGATATTCCTGATGCCGGCTGCAATATAGTTATGTGCTCTGTATTCCGGCGAGAAGCGTGTCTGGCTTACCGGAACCGGAGAAAAGGCAGGGGCATTTAAAACAGTGGCCGTATAGTTATTGAACATTTCCTGGTCAGAAAGTACCACTTCCCCAAGTACACCAAGCCGAAATGGCTTAGCTATTTCAAAAAATCTTTCATATTTCATTTTTAATTGCCACCATGTGTGAATTTGCTCACTGGTATATTGACGCAAAGAGGTTGACCCGGGAATGTGCGTTTCTTTCCCGTAGACCATCCGGGCAGAAAGATTAAAAAAGCAGCCGCTGTTGGCAAACTGCTTGTAATTCAATGTGTTTTTTTCGAAATAAACGAAAGGACTGATGCCTTTCAAGCGTGTTTGGTCTGCTGTATCCACCCTGCTGAAAAAGTTAGTTTGATAATAATCATCCCTGAGCCTGAATGATGAGAAACCTCCCACAAGCTTACTGCTGTTATTTACAGGCAGGCCTGTGTTCAGCGACCAACTGATCTCATTCTGTTTTAAAAACGAAGGAGTTACATCTTCAAAGAAATATGTCCTGGAAGTAAAATAATCCCAACGGCTGAGTGTAATTACCGGTTCAAAATAAAACGGAACGTCAGTACTGAAATCAAATCGGGCAGCTGCCTGCAAAGAGCTGTAAAACCTGCCAATGTATGAATTCAGGGAAACAGTAAGGGCGTGTAAACCCAGCAGATTATAGCGAACACCAACAAACGCAGAATTGGTAGATGAAGAAGAAACATTCCCTCCAAACTCTACAATAATGTCGTTTTCTCTTTTAACATCCAGATACATATCAAAAAGCCCTGAGGCTTTGTTAAATTCCAGGCGAGGAAAAATATGGCTGATTTTATCGTCGGTAATAAGTTTGAAGTATTCAGCTTTGAGCTTTTCAAGCGGCAGCGTCTCCTCTCCTGATCTCAGCATCCGGTTAACAAAACGTGTTTGTTTTTCGTCCAGGCCTGTTGTAATAATTCTGTCAATAATTACCGGCGGGATATTTTCCTGGAATTTTAACCTCATCCGGTCAACTTCCTCCCTTGTAACGGTATCGTACACAAACGACCGGATTTCGGGGATCATTCTTTTGGTCTCTACATATCCGCTATCAATAAAAGAACGGCTGTACCTGAAATCAATCACATTCACATCCTTCAGTTTCGGTCTTATAAGTACGCCATTATCGCAGGGGACTTCGTATTCTGTGACTGTAGTAAGCATGGCTGCAAGCTGCGAGGTGAGATTATCTTCGCTAAGATTGTCATAATTGCCGGATACACGACTACCAATAATGATTTCAGGAAAAAATTCCTCGTACATGACATCCACCGGAAAGTTATTGTACATACCACCATCAAAAAGCAGCCGGTCATCAATTCTGATAGGTTTGAAATAAAACGGAAAAGTCATGGAAGCCCTGATGGCATGTCCAAGATCCCCTCTTCCCAGTGAAATTGCCTTATTCTCCAGGACATCAGCAGCCATGCATCGAAAAGGTACGAAAAGGTTGTCGAAATCATAATCGGCGGCAGCCGCAGCAGAAGAATAAAGCTCCATGATAACAAAATCCATGACTGCCGGTGATATCAGATTAACCGGCAATTTGTAACGCAGCACCGAATCGAGGCTAAAACGAAGATTAATCCAGGAAGCATTTGGATTTGGCATTTTAAAATAAAATTTATATTCCTCATCTATCTCTCCATCAACCCAATGCATGAATTCATCAGAGAGAATTACCTCTTCCATTTGCTCGGTAGTCCATCCAATAGCGTATAATCCTCCAATGATAGCGCCTATTGAAGTGCCTGTAATAAAATTAATCGGTATTCCTTCTTCTTCGAGGGCTCTTATCACACCGATATGTGCTGCACCTTTTGCTCCTCCTCCACTCAGTACCAGTCCAACACTCTGGCCATAAGAGAAATGGGACACCAGAAAAACAATAGCATAAATGACAGGCCTAACTCCCAGTGCTGCCATTTCTGTCATCCTGAAATATTTCTTCATTGAATACATCTTCATAAAAGACATTGTATAACATTTTATCTTGGATGACACAGTCCTGCCCCGGCGACTACATAATCCCAGGTAAAGTAAATGCAAAATTAATTAATGAAAAAGAGAAAAACGCAGTGATGCCGGTAAATGACAGTTAAACCTCTGCCAATGCCTGATCAAGATCGGTGAGTAAATCTTCGACATCCTCAATGCCCACAGAGTAGCGAACCAAACCACCAGTGATGCCGGCCTTGAGCTTCGACTCGTGTGAAACCTTGGAGTGGGTCATGGAAGCAGGATGCTGGATCAATGTTTCCACACCTCCAAGAGATACTGCCAGTAAAGCCAGCTTTACATGATCCATCAGCCGTTTACCTGCTTCGAAACCACCTTTAAGTTCAAATGACATCATACAACCCGGCCCTGACATTTGTGTTTTTGCTAAATCATACTGAGGGTGGGATGCTAATCCGGGGAATTTAATCCATTTTACTTTAGGATGCTTTTCAAGGTATTCAGCAATTTTAACAGCATTTTCCTGAGCACGTTCAATCCTGATTCCAAGGGTTTTTATTCCCCTGATAACCATGAAAGCCTGATGAGGATCCATGTTACAGCCAAGATTAATCATCGTTGACCTAAGCTTTTTATAAAGTTCTTCAGTTTTCGCAATAACAATACCTGCAACAATATCAGCATGTCCGTTTAAGAATTTGGTCATCGAATGAAATACAATGTCGGCACCAAGCTCAAGAGGTTTCTGCAGATATGGACTACAAAAAGTATTGTCAACCACAAGGTACAAATTCTTTTCCCTGGCTATTTTTGCGCAGGCTCTCAGGTCGGATATATCCATTGTGGGATTTGCCGGAGTTTCCACAAAAAGCATGCGTGTATTTGCTTTGATGGATTTCAGCACCAGTTCCGGATCTGCAGTATTGACATACGTTGATTCCACTCCAAACCTGGAATAATAATTTTCCATCACCACCCTCGATGGTCCGTAAACTGCTGCAGAACTTACAATATGGTCACCCTGGCTGAGTAATCCAAAATAAATTGTATTCACGGCAGCCATCCCCGATCCCACTGCAATTCCCCCAAAGCCATTCTCCAGCTCGGTTACCAAATTCTCCAGTGCGCTGATGGTAGGATTGCCGATCCGGGTGTAGATGTAACCATCGCTCTCACCAGAAAAACAAGCTGCTCCATGATCAGCATTTTCAAAGGCAAAGGTTGAAGTTTGATAAATAGGAACTGTAGCGCTTCCGAGCGGATCTTCAAAGCCACCGCCATGAATAAGTTTAGAGTTAAACCCGAGATGTTTGCTTTTCATTGTGTGGATATTAATGTTTCGAAACTACAGGGTTGCGGAAAAAGTAGCTGCAAAAATAGAATTTTTGATATTTGTCAGGCTGAAACGCAGTTAGTAATCCAAAAAGCAGGATCCAATTATCTTATTCCAGAGTATTATGCTGAACTCACCAGGATTTCACGGTAATTTACAGGATACGGAACCCCTTTGAACATGTCAGAGAGAGCATCTGAAATATGATCAATCAGCCTGCTGCCTATGTTTGATTCAGCAGTTATAAAAGCTTCCATCACTTTCTGATAAAACGCTTCATTGATGATGATTTTATTCCCGCTGGCCTTATGCATCAACCGTGCAGCCAGATCAATGTCGGTACCGTAATAATCATTCACTCCCTCAAAAAAGGTTATATTAAAAACATCAGTACAATAATGAATTCCTACCTTGCATTCGTAAAAAAGATCTTTGCACGGATGGTTAATCAGGTTTTCGACGGTAGAAATGATTTCCTGCAGTAATATATAGCTGTTTTTGAAAGCAGGATTATTTTCCATTGCTGCATCCGGAAGGTAGAGCATGATTTCATCGCCAATACCCTTCACCACAAAATCTTTAAAATCATTCAGGATCAAAAAGAAGTTAAACGTATTGTTTATCTTTCTGATCCAGGATTGTGGTGAGCAATTGTATTTATCCGAAGTAGAATTGATGATGTCAACAAAAATGCAGGTGCCCGGTGTTTTGGGCAATTGTCCGACAAAACTCTCCATTTCTGCAGAGTGGGGATTAAAGTTGCGGATATAAACTGCCATCAGGCTATTCTTTAATAAACAAGGAATTCCATATAGAGGATGTCAGCAAAAATAGCAATAAAAAGTTTTCACGGATGTCCGCTCTATGATTATTATGTTTTGATCAGGCTGCTAATCATATCAAGCAAGTGAAATTTGCCTTCTGTAACAAAAATTTTACAATGATAAACAGACACTTATGATAATTTCATGGTAAAATTTCTAAAAATGAAACATTACTCCAGATGCTCTTTCCCGAACTAACATGAATATGTGGCAATTCGTTTGCCGGGTTGAATCACCAGGTTTGTTAAAGTAAAAACTGCTTTACTTTAAAGGAAGCCCCAAACAGTTAACTTTTATAATTCATAAATTAAAAGTTGACATTTGAAGCGTATTTAATCCAAACCAGGCATTATCCCGGATACTGCACATACCGGTCATGATTATGTGCCTTATGATCATCAATTTATGTCAAAACTTTATTAAAACAGATGTTTCAACGATGATCTTCCTGACAGGGCATAGAATTGTGCAGCAAAAGAATTGGTGTATGAACAACTCCATCCATTTACAAAGATTTTTATCAGTCTGATACTTCATTTTCCCTAAAATAATACGTTTTGCAAAGGGTCAATCAACTGTACTTTTGGTTGCCGGTGTTCTGCAATTATCCTCTACTTTTGCGGAAGAATTGTTTCCATTACCGGATAGAAAAATGAATATAGTATCAGTTGAAAATCTGACGAAATCCTTTGGGGAGAAACTGCTATTTGAAAACATCAGCTTTGGAATCGAAGTGGGGCAAAAGATTGCTTTGATTTCAAGAAACGGAGCCGGGAAAAGCAGCCTGATCAGACTACTTACCGGTGAGGACACGCCTGATTCAGGAAGGATCACCATCGGCAACCAGGTAAGAATTTCATACCTTCCGCAAAATCCGGTAATGGATATTAATTCCACCATTCTTGACTACCTTTTTGACGCCGGAAATGAATTGTCGGAACTTGTCAGAACGTACGAATATTACAGCCGTTCAGCTCATCCGGAAAAGGCCGTTCCGCTCGAGATCATCAGCCGTATGGACGAATTGCAGGCATGGAACTTTGAAGCATCCATCAAAGAAATTTTGGGCAAATTCGATATCAACGACCTGGATCAAATTATTGGCACCCTTTCGGGAGGAATGAGAAAAAAGGTTGCCCTGGCCAAGGCACTCATTGGTGAAGCAAACCTTATCATTCTTGATGAGCCTACCAATCATCTGGACATCACCATGATTGAATGGCTTGAGAATTATCTTGACCGTCAGAATCTCAGCATATTTATAGTAACCCACGACCGGTATTTTCTTGATAAGGTGTGCAATGTAATTCTGGAACTTGATAATCAGAGCTTATTTCGCTACAAAGGTAACTATGCCCGCTTTCTTGAAAAAAAAGCAGAAATGGCTGCCATTGAAAAGCTTGAGTGGGAAAAAACCAGGTCGCACTATGTTTCGGAGCTTGAATGGATGAAACGACAACCCCAGGCACGCACAACCAAAGCCAGAGCACGTGAAGAAGCATTTTATGCACTTGAAGAAAAAGTGAAAGGAAAACGCATTGATGACAAACCACGGGAGTTTAACGTGCAAATGCAGCGATTGGGTGGCAAAATCCTTGAATTGAATTATATCTCAAAGCAATACGGGAACAATAAATTGCTGGAAGATTTTACGTATACCTTCAAGCGTGGCGACAGAATTGGTGTAGTAGGCAAAAATGGAACCGGTAAATCAACCCTGCTCAGGATCATTATGGGAGAAGTCAAGCCCGACAGAGGAAAAATTGTCAAAGGACAGACACTGGAAGTTGGTTATTTTCAGCAGGATGGCATGCCAA
>CAYQRU010000093.1:0-9484 GCA_964419945.1 uncultured Bacteroidales bacterium
TTGAAACACAGGATCTTTTGTCTCTGATCAATGAATTACCTTCAGGACTTCCGGATAAAGAAAGAGATTTATTGCGTCTTTTGTATGAATTTCCACTTGCGCTGAAACAAGCTGCTGAAGAATACAGCCCGGCATCCATTGCCAACTACGCCTTTGAACTTGCACGGGAATTCAACCAGTTTTACCATGAATTTTCGATCCTTCATGAATCTGATCCTGTATTGTCCAGATTCAGGCTGGCGCTTTCAATCTTTTCCGGTAAAGTCTTAAAACAGGCCATGCATCTACTGGGAATTGAAGTACCGGAAAAAATGTGAAGTATTGTCAGAATTGTTCTGCCTGGTTGGTTCCAACGCAATATTACGATGAACATACATGAAGCCTTAAAAACTCTACCTTTGCCCTGAAATTATTGCGTATGCTGACTTTTATCCTCATCATCCTGCTGATCTCATTGGTAATCAGGTACTTGCTACCCTATTTATTGCCCCGTTTGCTTACACTATGGATGCACAGGCAGCAACGGTATTATCGCACAAGACAAGAGTCAACCCAACCTGAAGGTACAATCAATATTCGTTATAAACAGAAACAGGGCCAACAGCAGGATATACATAAGCATGAAGGTGAATATATTGACTTTGAAGAAATTAAAGATAGTAATTGACTTTTAGACACAATGATTATGACCCGGGAAATATTCAAAAACGCCATTCCGCACTTTGTGGCAATAGCCATCTTTATTGTTTTATCAATCGCTTATGTCTCGCCGGTACTCGAAGGAAAGCGAATTTTCCAAACCGACATCATGAAGCATGTTGGCATGTCGAAAGAGATCAGTGATTTCAGAGAAAAAACCGGACAGGAAGCGTTATGGACCAATTCGATGTTTGGCGGAATGCCGGCTTACCAGATATCGGTGCTCTTTAAAAACAACATTTCTAATTTCTTTCACAAAATTATGACCCTGGGACTTCCACATCCTGCGGAGATGATCTTCCTTTATTTTATCGGCTTTTATATCCTGATGCTGGCATTGGGCATCAGTCCCTGGCTTTCCGTTTTAGGGGCTATTGCATTTGCATTTTCATCATATCATTTCATCATCATTGAAGCCGGTCATAATTCCAAGGCCATCGCAATCGGTTACATGGCACCCGTACTTGCCGGAATTATCCTTACACTGCGTGGAAGGCTGCTTGCAGGTGGTTTGCTTACAGCTATTTTTCTGGCACTGCAGATCAACGCCAACCATTTTCAGATCACCTATTACCTGTTGTTGGTGATTCTTGCGATAGGGGCAACATGGAAAATACATGCTATATTGAACAAACAATTAAAGTCATTCCTCACTGCAACCGGAGTATTGGCAGTTGCCCTGATATTGGCCATTTCGGTGAATTTCACCAATATGATCACCACCTGGGAGTATTCGAAATACACTATCCGGGGTGGTTCTGAATTAACCGATGAACAAGGGATACAAACTGCCACAGGCCTTGACAAGGAGTATGCAACGCGCTGGAGTTATGGGATTGGCGAAACATTTTCCCTTTTTATACCTAACATAAAAGGAGGGGTTACCCAATCAATTGGTGAAAACAAAGCTGCCTTAAACAAAATTGACAGGCAATACCATGAATGGATTGGAAATCAGAATCATTACTGGGGAGAACAACCATTTACTTCTGGTCCGGTATATATGGGTGCTATTGTCTTCTTTTTGTTTGTCCTGGGAACACTCATTGTGAAAGGACACCTGAAATGGGGACTACTGGCAGCTTTCGCATTGTCAGTGTTACTGGCCTGGGGTCATAATTTTATGGTTTTCACCGACTTCTTTCTTGATTATGTGCCCGGTTACAATAAATTCAGAGCTGTATCCATGACCCTGGTCATGGCAGAGCTCTGTGTTCCGTTGCTGGCTTTGCTCGCACTGAAAGAGATCGTAAGCAGACCACAGATCATCAAAGAAAAATTGAACGAGTTCATCATCGCAACCGGTTTCACTGCTGGTCTTGCATTGGTCTTCTACATTGCACCCGGCGTTTTTTTCAATTTCATTACTTCACAGGAAATAGCCGGCCTTCAGGATATTAAAAATAATCAGCCGGAAATGGCTGCTACTGTAGATATGTTCACAAGCCAACTGGAAGCAGTGAGAATTGGCATCCTCAAGGCCGATGCACTGCGTAGTTTTGCCTTTATTATTGCGGTTGCAGTACTGATATTTACTTTCCAATACAGAAAATTTAAACCCGGCATCCTGATTCTTGCGTTGGCGTTGTTGATTCTTGCCGATATGTGGACGGTCAACCGCCGTTATCTTAACAACGAAAATTTTATTTCCCGCAGGCAGGTAGAAAAGCCTTTCCAACCCACCCTGGCTGATCAGATCATTTTAAAAGATGTTGATCCACATTACCGGGTATTGAACCTTGCTTCGAACACCTTTAATGAAACTGCCACCAGCTATTTTCATAAATCGCTTGGCGGATATCACGGAGCCAAATTGCAGCGCTACCAGGATCTGATTGACCATCATATCAGTAAAGGCAATGCTGCTGTATGGGACATGCTTAATGCAAAGTACATTATCAGTACAGATCAGAACAAACAACCTGTTGCACAGGTGAACTTCAATGCTAAGGGAAATGCCTGGTTTGTAGACAGGATCAAAGAAGTAAACAATGCTGATGAGGAAATTGCCGCGCTTCATGATTTTGATCCGGGGCTGTGGGCTGTGATAGATAATCGTTTTGCAGAGTTCTATCAGGATCAGCCACTTGCCGGAGATCCTGATGCTGAAGTGCGGCTGACTTCTTATGCACCCAACAAACTGACATACAAGGCTAAGACAGCTACCCGGCAGATGCTTGTTTTTTCTGAGGTTTATTATGATAAAGGCTGGAATGCCTATGTAAACGGCGAGCTGTGGCCTCATTTCAGGGTGAATTATATTCTCAGGGCATTGATAATACCTGCCGGGGATTATGACATAGAGTTCCGGTTCGAACCAAAAACTTACTACATGGGAGAACGTATCTCTCTGGCAGGATCGGTGCTGATTGTATTACTGATTCTGGGATTTGCTGCTACTGAGTTAATGAAGTTTTTGAATGTCCGACGCAAAAAAGCCTGAAAAAGGCAACATAAAAAAGGTGCTGATCATCACCTATTACTGGCCTCCCAGCGGAGGTGCGGGTGTGCAGCGCTGGCTTAAGTTCGCAAAATATATACAACTTTACGGCTGCGAACCGGTGGTTTATACTCCTGAAAATCCTGAACCCCCGGATATTGATGAAACTTTAATGAATGACATCCCGCGTAATCTACCTGTGATCAGAAAACCAATATGGGAACCCTACTCTGTATACAAACGGATGACCGGTAAGCAAAAAAATGCAAGAATCACCCATGGATTTTTAAGCGAAGAAAAAAGCAAAGGATTCATGGAAAGGCTGTCGGTATGGATCAGGGGAAACTTTTTCATTCCAGATGCCAGATGCTTTTGGATCAGACCCTCAATAAAATTTCTAAGCAGGTATCTGCAGGAACACCCTATTGATCTGGTCATTTCATCCGGTCCGCCGCATTCCATGCATTTGATAGCCCTGGGTTTGAAAAAAAAGCTTAACATTCCATGGCTGGCTGATTTTCGTGATCCATGGACCGAAATAGATTATTACGAAAAATTAAAGCTTACACGACTTGCAGACCAAAGGCACAAGATTCTTGAGAAAAAAGTTCTTACCCAGGCTGATTGTGTTCTTACAGTAGGTAAACACCTGGCTGAAAGACTGAAAAAACTGGGCGCACCAAAAGTTGAAGTGATTCCAAATGGCTTCGACAAAGAAGACTTTTCTTTTTTACCTGTTGATCAGGAGAAATCGTTTACAATTACCCATACAGGGAGTATCAACAGCGACCGTAACCCGGAAATTCTCTGGCAGGTGCTCGCCGATATATGTACAAAAAACAAGGCATTCAATGAATTGTTGCGACTTCGGTTTGTTGGAAAGACAGACCACACCGTAAAGAAAAGCCTGCAACAATGCAAACTTGAATCGCATGCAGAATTTATCTCCTATCTTCCGCACAGGGAAGCATTGAAAATAGCATCATCCTCAGCATTGCTGCTGCTGCTGATCAACCAAACCCCTAACCAGCATGGAATCGTAACCGGAAAACTATTCGAGTATCTTGCCACTGGCCGTCCAATCCTGTGTATTGGACCTGTGGGAGGAGAGGCAGCTGCAATCATCAGGGAATGTGAGTGTGGTCGCACATTCGATTATTCTGATTCTAATGCAATAGCTGAATGGATAAATGAAATGTTTCTGAATCATTCCGACAAACTCCAATCAGTTGCACATGTTGATAAAATTTCAAGGTACAGCAGGCAATTCCAGACGTATGAACTTGCAGAAATCATCAAAAATTTCTGATATACTAAAAGTAACAGTACTCATACACAGGAATATCAAAAGTAATTGTTGATTATCATAATGTAATGAATTTTCATTATTTTTGTTGTTTGTTATTTTCTGCTGTAATTCCTGACATCCACCCTAATCATAAGTCATGAGAATCATTTGTACATTTTTTGTAATCCTGATCCTCGGTGCAGGAATTACTCTGAAGTCACAGACAGCTTATCAGGTAGCGCGAGGCGAGCGACCATTCATTGACCTGAACAGCGTTCAAACCGATGCCATTGTCCCTGGAATCATCAGGATAAAGATCACGCCAGAAGCATATTTGTGCCTTCATGGCAGGGAGTTTCATGCCAGTGATGGTAATCCGGTAATTACCGGAATTAAAGAAATTGACGAATTGAATGAATTATTTTCAATTACGCATTTTGCCTCTGCTTTTACATCTCTTTATTCCGCGAATTCCGGGAGCATTGATTTCGCCGAAAGACATAAGGCCTGGGGTTTCCATCTCTGGTATGAATTAACCATGGACATGAAAACCGATGTTATAAGTGTCGTAAGGCAATTTATGGCTCTCAACATGGTGGAATTTGCGGAACCTTCGTATTTGAAGCAGTTGATTGGCAATGAAAAAGCCTCTGAGTTTGAAATTGTGAAAGACAATTCGGTCATGACGATTGGTAACGATTGGATTCCAAATGATCCCCAGTTTGATGCTCAATGGCACTATCGAAATACCGGTCAGCATGGTGGAGTACCCGGAGCAGATATTAACCTTGCTGCTGCATGGGAACTGGAAAAAGGAAATCCAAATGTTATTGTTGCCATCGTGGATGGAGGCCTTCAGTATGATCACCCTGATCTTGCTCCCAACATGTGGCCGAATCTGGGTTTTAACTTTGTCAACAACAGCCCGGTGATCATTCCTCATGAACACGGCACGCATGTTGCCGGAACCGTTGCTGCTGCGACAAATAATCTTGCCGGGGTAGCAGGAATTGCAGGTGGTTCAGGCTCGGGAGATGGGGTAAAATTAATGTCGTGCCAGGTTTTTACATACAGTGGTAGTGGAGGATTTCATGTTGCACCTGTTTATGCAGCCGATAACGGCGCTGCAATCAACCAAAACAGTTGGGGATATTCTGCTATGGGAGTTTATGAGCAGATAGTGCTCGATGCCATTGATTATTTTAACCTTAACGGAGGCGGTTCAGCCATGGATGGAGGCATTACAATATTCTCAGCCGGTAACAGCGGAATGTCAGGCCTGCAATATCCAGCTTGTTATTCCGGCGCGTTTTCGGTTGCAGCAACCAACAACGTTGACCAAAAAGCATATTATTCAACATATGGCAGTTGGGTGGATGTTTCAGCGCCTGGGGGAGAAACTAATCAAGTTTCGCAGCGTGGTGTTTTGAGTACTTTGCCAGGAAACAGCTACGGTTTTTTTCAGGGCACTTCGATGGCCGCACCACACTGTACAGGAGTTGCAGCCCTGGTTTTGTCATCCGGATATGGGAGTCTTGATGCTGAATCTCTCCGGGAAGTTCTGCTCCAAAGTACTGATGATCACTATGCAATGAATCCCGGCTATTATGGTATGCTTGGTACCGGCCGGCTGAATGCCCTAAAAGCATTGCAATTTGCAGGCCCTTTTGCGCCTCCACGCAATCTGACAGCAAATGCCGGTGATGAGGTTGTTCATTTATCCTGGGAAATTCCTGACCAGGATTCTCTCACTGTATTTGGCTATCTGATTTTCAGGGATCATATACAAATCACCCAACAACCCGTTAATGATACTTCTTTTACAGACCCTGGAGTTACTAACCACATACAATACATGTATTTTGTGAAAGCCATCTATGCGGATGGGCTTTCATTTCGCTCCAACATGATAGAGGTAATTCCTAACAGCGGGTATGCTGGTGGAAGTGGAACAATGCAAGATCCATATCTGATTTCGACTGCTGACCAACTTTATAATATACGCTATCAGCCTGATAGTCAATATCTTCAAATTTCCTTCATTGATCTTGGCCAGAGTTCATGGAACGGGGGTGAAGGGTGGCTACCGGTAGGTTCACAATCAAAACCATTCAGTGGGACGTATTCAGGAAATGGCTTCAAAATTCTTAATCTGTTGGTAAACCGTCCGGTACATGATCACTGTGGTATGTTCGGATATGCCGATGGAGCTGTATTTGAAGGCATTGGACTTGAAATGGTAAATATAACCGGTAAACAGTTCACAGGTGGTTTATGTGGCTTTGCGATCAGCAGTAATTTTAACGAATGCTACACCGAAGGAAATGTGAACGGAGATAAATATGCAGGTGGACTGGTTGGGAAGATGGATCAGGGCTGTATCAGTAACAGTTATTCGGCAGCACAGATTCAGGGAAACAGTCATGCGGGAAGTCTGACAGGTGAAAACAATGGCTCAGTAAACCATTGTTATGCAGTAGGTTTTAACAATTGTATCACATTTTCAGGTGGCCTGTCCGGATCACAAAACGCAGGAGCAACATCAAACAGTTACTGGAATAATGAAACCACAGCGCAAATTGTTTCGGCTGGAGGAAATATGCGTAACACACTGCAAATGATACAGCAAACTACTTTCAGCGACTGGAATTTTACTGATGTGTGGGCAATAAATGAGGGAAGCACATATCCATTTCTTCAATGGCAAGGCAGCCCTGCTACTTTTAATCATCCTCCCGAATTTATTCCGCCATCATTTCTGGTATCACAAGTATCTTCGGACACTGTATGTTTGAACTGGCAGCCGCCATCCGGTGGAACTCCGGAGGGATATAACATGTATCGCAATGGGATAAAACTAAATCAAAACGGATTGGTTGCAGGGACAAATTTTTCAGATACAAACACACTGGGCTTTGAACCTTATCATTATCATGTCAGGGCTGTTTACACAAACAACAATGAATCAGCCCCTTCCAATACTGCTTATGCTATGGTCATGGGGTTTTCAGGAGGTACCGGCACCCTGAGCGATCCTTTTCTAATTTCTACTGCGTATCAACTGCATGCTACAAGGATGTTTCTGAATGCTCATTTCAGGCAAATTTCAGACATTGATCTGGGATGTTCACCATGGAACCAGGGAGAGGGTTGGTTACCAATCGGCGAAGAGAATAATGCATTTACAGGCTCATACGACGGAAACGGAAAATCAATTTATAACCTTTATATCAACAGGCCTGAGGGATATTTTGTCGGCTTATTTGGTATGTCGAAATACGCCACGGTTAAAAACCTCAACATAATTGACGGAGAAGTGCACGGATATAGATTCGTTGGGATTCTGGGCGGAAACTTTCAAAGCAATTCCTACCTTGAAAAAATTGCCGTCATTAACTCGGATGTGCATATTTATCAGCGCTACGGAGGGGGATTGGCCGGCTTTGTCGACGATTCAAAATTTTTCAGATGTTTTAGCACAGGCAATATATACAGGTATGATTTGTTTTTCTGGAATAATGTTGGAGGATTGATAGGTGCAGCTTCTTCCTACACAACCGGCACCGGAAGCCAGATTGAGGAGTCCTACAGCCTTACCAATATAATCAGCCAGTCACATAATTCTTACGGTGGCCTGGTGGGGGGGCTCTGGACCAAGGGTGAAATAAAGAACTGCTATGCCAGGGGATCAGTCATTGGTACAAATGCAAGGGCAGGAGGTTTGGCAGGTGAAGTGATGGCAGGGAGCACCCTGAAGAAGATAACAAATTGTTATTCAACAGGTTTGGTGAGTGCCCCGGGTGAAGACGTTAGCGGATTTGCAGGAACTGCAAGTGGAAGCACTTTGTTTGCAGCTAATTTCTGGGATAAGCAAACATCGGGTCAGACTGGACAAGATGTGGCTGCCACCGGTAAAACGACTGCACAAATGAAATTACAATCAACCTATACGTCATCGGGTTGGGATTTTGAAAACATCTGGGCAATAGATACCACTATGGTCATAAATAATGGCTACCCCTACCTCAAATGGCAGCAGATATCAACTGTGTCTGGCGACGCAAATTGCGATGGAGTGGTTAATGTGCAGGATGTAAATACAGTAGTTTGTTATTACATTGGTTTCAATCCTCATCCTTTCTGTTTTGAAAACGCCGATCTTAACGAAGACGGAATTGTAAACGTTTTAGATCTGGTTGACATAATATTCATCATTCTTGGAACCCGGTAAAAAGAACCTCATGGTGTATGTTGTAAAAGCTTTAATCTAACATCTTTATTATTAAATATTTGCAATAAACAATACAGATTTATTGCCGCAAGGCAGAGAATAAGCACTGACCATGCTCAGCCCTTCTGCATCTGCTTATCATACAGCCATATTGAGTTTTCACTGTCTGGAACTTTATGGGGCAATAATTTCCGAATTGATTGTACTTACATCTTGCCACAGTGCAATGTCACAGAGTCTTCTGCCAGCGCAGGTATTTGAATGCTGAATGTATACAGGAATAGTGTTTTGATTATTGTTCATGAGAAAATATTATATTCATCAACATAAATACTGATAATTCTTTTTAAATTTTCATTAGATAAAATATTATATTATTGATTTTCAATATTTTAATAGATATTATACAAATAAGATAAATAATTCATAAATGTTAAATTTTTGTTAAATGTTTATCTTTTTTCATTAATAATTAAACATAATACTCTCCAGAGCAGTTTAGGAGTTGTGAATTGAATTAAAATCATTAATTAACAAATCCTAACAAAGATGAAACTTACCTATCTACTCACAGTACTCATTGTCTCAGTAAAGATTTTTACAGCGGCAATTGTGAATGCGCAATCAGGCGCCCGCCTTCAGGTGATCCACAACTCAGCCGATGCAGCCGCAGCAGTTGTAGATGTATGGGCTAATAACGAGAAACTTCTCGAAAACTTTGCTTTCCGTTCAGCCACTCCATTTGTGGATGTTCCCGCAGGCACACCGATCACCCTTTCGATCACCGGCCCCGGCAGCACCAGCCCGATGCCCAATGTATTTCAGA
>CAYQRU010000093.1:9584-14844 GCA_964419945.1 uncultured Bacteroidales bacterium
ACAGCAACGGCGCCGCTTTTGGTTTGTTTGTAGCACTGGCCGGCGGTGGCGAACTAATCCCCTTACCCCTTTTCGATCCGACCGGAATTGAAGATGCACCATCAGTTAGTAATACGATGGTTTACCCAAATCCGGCACGTGAGTATGTTTCGTTAAATACTACATTGAACGGTTCAGAAAGGCTGAATCTCGAAATTATCAACATGGTCGGAAAAACTGTTCGCACCATAGATTTGGGCTCACAAGACCAGATAAATAATTACAGAATTGACACCAGTGACATGACTGCCGGAATTTATTTCCTCAGGATACATGCAGGTAGCAAAAGCTATATCGAAAAATTAGTCATCTCAAGATAGTTGGTTGCAGATGATTAGTTGCAGAGGGCGACCAGATTTGGTCGCTCTTTTTTATTTTAAAGCCGGTAAATACCTGGTATTGTATTAAGCTGTAACCTTGTTTCAGGGTTTTTCAGCGCAACACCTGACCGGATTAGAAAACACCCTGATCCTCACCACCAACAGTGAGTTTTACAGGTATTTGCAGAAGGTGAATTAGAGGAACGGATGAAAGTGCCGGGGACGAGGGACGAGTGAGAGTTACGAGGGGCGAGGAACAGGTAACAGATGCTTCTTGATAAGTTGTATAGCAGCGATGATTGTTGCATCATTCTGAAACGAATAGTTGCAGAAAAGACTCGACTCAAATTTTCACATTACTACTAAAATTGATTATATTTGTGTTCCGATAAAATCTGTAAATGTATTCTTTTATTATCAACAACCAAAACATCAGTTATGAGAAAACATCTAAACTTTCCATTTGCATGCTTTTTCGCCTTGCTGATCACTGCCGGCTCTTATGCCCAGCAAGGCAACGTTGCCGCTGGCGGCGAAGCCACTGGCACGGGCGGCAGCATGAGTTACTCCATCGGGCAGGTGGATTATCTCGTTTACTCCTCACCACAGGGCAGCTTAAGCCTTGGATTACAGCAACCCTGGTTTACAGTGCCGCTGGTACTTGAAATTCCGGAAACCATCATTACCGAAGGCCAGAGCCTTTGTTTCAATGCTACCCAAACTGTAATTGTTGCCGGCAACGCTAAGCAATTCATTGTTGAACCCAACGGCATTGCCGAAATCATTGCAGGCCTTAACATCCTGATGAAGGAAGGAACCACCGTTGAATCCGGCGGCAGCCTCCATGCATACATATCCACCACCTGGTGCAGCCAGCCCGAAAATTTACTTGCCGCCACTGAAGCAGAATCATCGATTGCCGAACCCATCTTTGATACACCGTTGCAAAGCGATTTTTTCAAAGTCTATCCCAACCCCACCATCGGCGATTTCACGCTTGAACTACTCAACGTAGAAGAAGCATCCCTGCTTCTTATTGAAATTTACACAATGCAAGGTCATTTGATCCTAAGCAATGAACTTCCGGCGGAGCAAAGCCAAACCCTCAGCATGTCCGGCAGGCAGCCAGGAATCTATATAATCAAAGTCCTGCAAAACAAAAACATAGGTATCTCAAAAATCATTAAACAATAATCTCATCAAAAAAACGAAATAATGAAAAAATTAACACTCACAACAATCTGTGCCGTGCTTGCCATTGCATTAATGGCACAAGCACCCCAGGGCATATCGCACCAGGCAGTAATCCGCAATGCTACCAACGAGCTTGTTACCAATTCTCCTATCGGAATAAAAGTAAGCATCCTGCAAGGCAGCGCCGAAGGCATTGTGGTTTATTCCGAAACCCACTTACCAATAAGTAACGCCAACGGTCTTATCTCTTTTGTGATAGGACAGGGCACGGTTGTAAACGGTGTGTTTGCTGAAATTGACTGGGCGGCCGGGCCATACTTTATTAAAACCGATGCTGATCCTACAGGAGGCAGCAATTACACTATTACAGGCACAAGCCAGGTGCTGAGCGTGCCGTATGCCCTCCATGCAAAAACAGCGGAAAGCATTACCGGAGGCATAACAGAAACCGATCCTGTTTTCAACGTGTGGGATAAATCCACCGGTATCGTTATCAATGAAAATCAGATTGCAGATTTGCAAAACTATCTGACCGAAGAATCTGACCCTGTTTTCAATGCCTGGGATAAATCCACCGGCATTGTTATCAATGAAAATCAGATCGCTGACCTTCAGCCATATCTTACAGAAGAAACGGATGCTGACCCTACCAACGAATTACAGGATTTGAGCAGCAGCAAAGAAGGTAATCTGATAAACCTTGATATTACCAATGGTGCAGGAACAACAATAGATGTTTCCGATTCTGATGCCGACCCCGCCAACGAACTCCAAACCGTTACCCAGGAAGATTACCAGGTAACCCTCTCACAAGGTGGAGGTACGTTTATGACCGGCGTAAAAAGCCACACCCAGGCCGAAATTGACGCCATGACACCTTACAATGGCCTTACCGTGCACAACAGTACCACAAACTGTATCAATTATTACTTCCTGAATAACTGGTTTGAAGCCTGCGGCACCTGCACCCCGCAACCTTCGCAGGCTGAAGCCGGAAACGATACCATTGTGATGGATGGTAACCTTTCAGTAAATCTGAATGCAAATACACCGGAAATGGGAGAAGGACTGTGGACTATTCTTAGTGGTGAAGGTGGTACTTTTGCAGATGCTACTGACCCGCAAACTGTTTTCACCGGACAGTCAGGAATAAATTATATCCTGCAATGGGCTGTTGCCACTGCGTGCGCCACCATATATGATGAGGTGCAGGTATTCTTCTGGCAATGTGGTGTACCTTTTCCCGACCTACGCGACAACGAATCCTACAACTCCGTACTCATTGGCAACCATTGCTGGATGGCTGAAAACCTGAAGTACCTGCCTTCTGTTGTTGGGCCCGGCACAGGTTCTAATACAACACCTTATTATTATGTTTATGGCTACCATGGCACCAGTGTAAGTGCAGCCAATGCCACTGCCAATTACCAGACCTACGGTGCATTATATAACTGGCCTGCTGCGCTTACCGCCTGCCCAAGCGGATGGCATTTGCCTACTGATGCCGAATGGACTGCACTAACCACTTATGTGAGCAGCCAGCCGGCTTACCTTTGCAACAGCAACACAAGTTATATTGCCAAGGCACTTGCCGCTACTACAAATTGGAATACACACACCGGCACGTGTACTGTTGGAAACAACTTATCCGCCAACAATGCAACTGGTTTTTCGGGGCTTCCGGGCGGCACCCGCGATACCGGTGGTTCGTTCGGAAGTATGGGCAGCTACGGTAACTGGTGGTCTTCTACCGAGACCGGCTCACTTAATGCCTGGAGCCGCTACCTGGGTTATAACAATAGCGGTGTAGGCAGTAGCAGCTACACTAAGGGTTTTGGTTTTTCTGTTCGTTGTGTGAGGGATTAATTTATTTGATTTACCCCGTTGGATTTTTTGGTTTTATCCAACGGGGTGAATTTGACAATTTGATTATTTAATATTAGTCCGCCGCAAAGCGGAGCGGTTTATTAAATGGCAAATTCAAGTATTTTATGCATGCTTGTTAATCCTCTTTAAATGCCCAGGCCTGGTTTTCATGGGGTTGTGGCGGTTGGGTGGGTTTTTTGAGTTTGCCGGGGGGTTGGCTTTCTGCGGGGGCGTCGTCGTGGGCTAGTGGCTTTCGCTGAAGGGGTGTAGCAGTGTAGGCAATAAGGTCTTTAAAGTCATAAATGACCTTAAGGCCTCCCCGGAAGAACCGCCCCACCCCCGACTAAAACCACAAAGAAAAAAATATACGAAACCCAAAATAAAAATTAGCTTTGCATCGAATGAAATAAAACACAGCCTAAAAACAGAAGCTATGAGCAGGCAGGTGGATAATAATGAGTCACTATTGCCGGTTGGCGGCAATTACCGCAAGCTGTTTACCTATCAAAAAGCGGAAGCCATTTTTGATATAACCTGCTATTTTTGCGAAAAATACCTCCGGCGCGGGGATCGTACAATAGATCAAATGATTCAGGCGGCTCGCTCAGGAAAGCAAAATATCGCTGAAGGCTCAGCTGCTTCTTCCACTTCAAAGGAAATGGAAATTAAACTGGTAAATGTTGCTAAAGCAAGTTCTCAGGAATTGCTGCTCGATTACGAGGACTACCTTCGCACCCGCGGGCATCGGCAATGGGAAGATGGATCGGTAGAGGTAGAGAAAATGCGTGAACTTGGCCGTAAGCACAACGATACAGTTTTTTACATGCAACTGGTACAAACCAGGCCACCCGAAACCGTTGCCAATATTGCTATCTGCCTGATTAAACAAAATGACTATCTGCTTCACAGGCAATTGAAAAGCCTTGGCGAAGATTTTCTGAACAACGGCGGCATGCGCGAACGAATGACAAGAATGAGGATCGATAGGCGGAAATACTAAGCATCAGCATGAACTTATCCGGATTCGTCATGGAAAGATGGAGCTTTCGCTCGCCAGGTGAGAGAGAAAGCAATCCACCCATCATAGGTGGATGGGTTTTAGAGGAATCTTTATTTATTCTCTTTACCGAACTCTTCGCTGTAATATTTCCAGGGAGCTACCAGGAAACCGTAGTTGCGAAACTGTTTGGGCTTGTGATGATCCATATGCGCCTTGATGGTAGCATTGAGGTAGCGGTTTCTCAGGTTTGAGAGTATTTTAATCCGCTGATGCACCAGCACATCGTGAAAAATGAAATAGGCCATGCCATACAGCGCGATGCCGATACCCATGTAAAAGCGGTAATCAAATCCATTGGATGCACCCAGAATGGTGAGCACAATGCTTGGGATGGCAAACATGAATGCAAACAGGTCGTTGTACTCCCACTTTCGGCCGTCGCGGATGTGGTGGTCTTTGTGCAGAACCCAGAGAAATCCGTGCATGATGTACTTATGGCTGAACCAGGCCCAAAATTCCATAAACAGGAAAGAAATCAGTACGATCAGAGTTGCATAGTACCAGGTCATAGTGTTATGGTTTTAATAGTTTTTGATTTTGGTCAGGTAATATTGAAACGCTATTAAAACATGTAATAAGAACCTTTGTTTTAATGGGCTTCAAAACTACTCAAAAATGCAAATACAGAACTACATCGCTGATCATGTACAGAGGATACACCTATGAAGAGGCTGCTGAAAAACTCCAGAAGAGCATTGGACTGACAGGCACTTAGAGAATGTTAAGATTACGGTGCTCTGCACCTGGTGAATTTCAATGCAATCCTATGTTCTACCAATAT
>CAYQRU010000094.1:0-14598 GCA_964419945.1 uncultured Bacteroidales bacterium
TCCATAGTATGCATGAGACTGAGTATTATAATTGTAAGGCATTACAAAATTTACATTGCATTGATTTCCAAAAAAAACAACTTTTGCAACTATAAACCTCATTGGATTGAAATAATTAGCTTGATAGTTGAAATTCTGAGGTTGGTTGGAATATACATTCTGTTGATTGTTTATTTGATTCTGCCAGGCAAAATCAGGTTTGTCAATTCCTCTGATTTTCACTGTATACTGTGGTAATTGGATTTTCCCGGGTTTCTTTATTTCAACAAGGGTTTTAGTTCTCAGTTTTGCTTTTTCCATCAGGGTATTCCAGTCTGCATCACTTGCCAGAGAAGTTATTTCCTTATGTACTTCAATGAATGATTTTCCAAAATAACCTCCATTTTGTTGTGACACCAATGAAGTCTGTCCTGGCTCAGAGCTGGAACAAATGATTGTCCCTTCGGATCTGATATAAAGATCTCTGAGTCGCTCAACATCTCTTGAAGAAAAATTTAGTGAAGCCATTCCTAATATTTCTTCCGGAAAATACTCTGTTTCGCCCTTAATATCATTACAGGCTTCAGCAATAGCAACGAGCAGCCTTTGCCTTTTCTCTTCAAACTGATTTACAATATTAGAAAACGAAATTAATTCTTTGGTTGCATCCGAATAGCTTTTACGAAAGGCTAATTGTGGCCATTTGTCATTCAATTCTGGTTTGTTAATACCATGTCCAATATAATAAAAAAATAAAATATCTTCTGATCCGGGATTATATTGCGAAATTACAAACCTTAAATTGTCTGCGTTGAAATCCTTATCAGTGGCATTGGTTTCATGATAAAAAATGTTTAGGTTATCAGCCACTTTCTTTAGTTCGGATCGCATTTCATTTTTTGAAACAGTGATCCCTTCTCTTAGAATTTGACTTTCAGTATCAGTGTCTGCAAAAATAATGGCATATAATGTTTGGGCATTCAAATTTCCACATATCATTTGAGCCATAATAATCAGCACTTTAAGCATTTTTTTAAAAAATCTAATTGTTTCCATTTCTGATGATATCCTTTCTTTACAACTGTTAAGTTAAGATGTGTTTATACAATTAATAAAAAGTCCTTTATCTTATGAAGTATACTTTTTAAGCATCTTGTCAATTCCCTTGCATTGTTTCTCGGTTATTTCAATAATCTTGTTGATTTCTGCCGAAATAGCATTTCTTTCTTGATGCTCAGATGTTTCTTCCTTCTTACCTGTTGCCCCCTCATATCCCTTTTCCTTATTATTCTCTTTCATAGTCTGATATTTTATGCAATATTACAATGTTACTGTCATAGTAATCAAATATTTTACCTTGATTTAATATGTACAGTACAATCGAAAAGAAAGAAAAGTGTACGTTTCAATGGAATTTTCCACAGCACAACACTTGCTTTAACATTTAGAGGCTAAGCAGGCAGATTATTATGGAAGGCACAATGACGCCTGTCAAGATTGAATTACAATCAACTCTAATCAGCATTATTGCCTGATTGCAATCACAGTATTGAGAATAAATATTGCTTCCGGGTAATTACTGCATGAGTAATTCCGGTATGGATAAGAAGTGATGATTATGATTGACGGTGGTACATTAAAAAATGTAAAACCCAATCACCATACAGGCAACTGTTTCATCCGCATTTCGAAAAACCGCAGTTGTTGCAGGTAAGGCAGCCTTCTACATAAACAAGGCTTCCTGTTTCGCCACATTCGGGGCAGGTATGGCGGCCTGCAATGGTACCATCAGGGATAAATTTCTTCAACGCACGCACCACGCCGTATTTCCAGGTATTGATGTTGTCTTCGGTAAGTGTGAGCTTATCCACCAGGTTTACCACATAAGGAAGAGGCATGCCGTGCCTCAGGATACCGCTGATGAGCTTGGCATAATTCCAGAACTCTTTGTCAAACGAACGGGAAAGCCCCTCGATGGTAACCTTGTAACCAAATTTATCTTCAAACTGAAAATCGTAGCGGCTCATTCCCTTATCGTTCCGGTTTTTAATCACCCATCCGTTGGTAACCCAGGCAGGGAGATAAAACTCTTCGGCCTTTCCGGTAAAAATCTCATAGGGACGCCGGTTGAGCAAACCAACCACAGCAATCCATTTCTCATTATCATTCTGAAAACGGATTACTTCTGCTTCCAGCATACGCGGCCGGGGAGGTGCCTTTGTTTCCTGAAATCCCTGGAGATCCTCCTTGTTCTTGTCGTTGCTTACCAATACTCCTGAACGCGAACCCTCACGATAAATGGTCATTCCTTTGCAACCACTTTCCCATGCAGTTTTATACACTTCCCTTACCAGATCTTCCGAAACTGTTTTTGGCAGGTTAACCGTCACGCTGATGGAATGATCTACCCATTTCTGAATAGCACCCTGCATACGCACCTTGCTCACCCAGTCAATATCATTGGAGGTGGCTTTGTAATAGGGCGACAACCTGATCAGTTCCTGAAGCTGGTCTTCGTCATAGTTTTTCACTTCTTCAGCATCGTAACCTTTTGCCGTGAGCCAGTCAACAAACCTTGGATGAAAAACATTGTATTCCTCCCATGAGTCGCCCACTTTATCCACGTAAGATACGTTTACATTTTTATCGTTGGGATTAACTTTCCGCCTGCGCTTGTAGGTTACCAGAAATACCGGTTCAATGCCTGAAGTAGTTTGCGTGCAAATACTTACACTGCCTGTAGGAGCAATGGTCAGCATGGCAATATTCCGTCTTCCGTATTGCTTCATCTCTTCCACTACTTCCGGCGCAGCAAGAGCAAGCCTGTTAATAAAAGGATTATGCTTTTCGCGATCAAAACTGAAAACAGGAAAAGCTCCCCGTTGCCTGGCCAACGCAACCGATGAGCGGTATGCTTCTACTGCAAGGATTTTATGTATCTGCACAGAAAAATCAATGGCTTCCTCCGAGCAGTAACGTTTTCCCAGGGCTGCCAGCATATCGCCTTCGGCAGTAATTCCGATGCCGGTACGTCGTCCCTGCAGGGTTTTCTCACGAATTTTCTCCCACAGGTCTCTTTCTACAAATTTTGTATCACTACTTTCAGGATCAGTATCTATCTTTCTTAATATCCCGTCAATTTTTTCTGATTCGAGATCAATGATATCATCCATCATGCGAAGGGCGAGACGGGCATGCTTTGCGAACAATTCAGTGTTGAATTCGGCTTTATCGGTAAAGGGATAATCCACATAGCTGAAAAGATTGAGGGCCAGAAGACGGCAACTGTCGTAAGGGCATAAAGGAATTTCTCCGCAGGGATTGGTCGAAAGCGTCTTAAATCCCAGGTCTGCATAACAATCGGGTATTGATTCTCTGATGATGGTATCCCAGAAAAGCACTCCTGGTTCAGCGGAATGCCATGCATTATGTGTGATTTTCTCCCAAAGGGTAATTGCATCAATTTCTTTGGTTACAACAGGATTATCCGTATTAATAGGAAATTGCTGCTGATATTTCCCGTTGCTGATGACGGCCTGCATAAACTCATCGTCAATGCGCACTGACACATTGGCCCCGGTGATTTTTCCCTGCTCCAGCTTGGCATCAATAAAATCAGATGAATCGGGATGTTTTACCGAAATGGTCAGCATCAGGGCGCCACGGCGGCCATCCTGTGCCACTTCGCGAGTTGAATTGGAATATCTTTCCATAAAAGGAACAATTCCGGTAGAAGTAAGGGCGCTGTTTTTCACCGGGCTTCCATTGGGCCTGATATGTGAAAGATCGTGGCCGACTCCTCCGCGACGTTTCATCAACTGAACCTGCTCCTGGTCAACCTTCATGATGGCACCGTAGGAATCACCGTTGATGTCATCACCGATGACAAAACAGTTTGACAGCGAAGAGATCTGGAAATTGTTGCCGATCCCTGCCATCGGGCTGCCCTGGGGAATGATGTACCTGAAGTTTTTCAATACCTCATATAGCTCGTCTTCCGGGATGGGATCAGGATATTTTTTTTCAATCCGTGCTACTTCCCTTGCAATCCTCCGGTGCATATCGTCGGGGGTTAATTCATACATATTCCCGGCGCTGTCTTTCAGTGCGTATTTATTCACCCAGACACTGGCTGCAAGCGTGTCGCCCTTAAAATATTCCGTTGAAGCCCTGAGGGCTTCTTCAAAAGGATAAATTTTCAATGGTTCCTGTTCCATGTCAGGGCTCTGGAGTATTTCTGATGTTTTGTTCTGAGAATCTTCAAAAATATTTGGGCGAACACGCATCTCCTGTATCTGATTCAACAAACCCGGCTTTTGGCTTTCTTTCACTTCATTTTCCATATTTTTGAATATGTTGGTTTCCAATACTTTGTTTATATTACCCGATAAAATTCCCTACACATTTTTTGTGTAAATTGTTTATTATCAACCACTTGAAAACAAACTCAGGAAGGAGTTTTGGGATCACCAAGATACGATGTTCATTCAGCCCGGAGCAAAAAAGTTTATTAACAATTACCTTGCTGTGAGTCGTAAAAGATTGATTCTAATAATGAAGACCGTTTGATAATTTGTTTTTATTTGAAATATCTGACAAAAAAATACCGGAGAAAGTTTGGTATTTATATATATATTTCTGTAAAACAATACATAAGCAGGCAGTCATTATTTAATTCTTTGCAAGTATCATATATACAGCTACTCCGCCCAGTACATAACCAAATACCCTCCGCATGGTTGGCGCCGGAATTTCGAGGGATATTGCTGATCCAAGGTAAGCTCCGATGATAAATGCGGCTGCTATGATCATGGCGTACTTCAGGTTCAGGTGTCCGGCCCTGTAATAATTGTATGCAGCAAGTATTCCTATAGGAGGCAACATCACCGCCAGGCTGGTTCCCTGAGCCTGATGCTGGCTCATTCCTGCAAAGAAAACAAGGGCAGGGATCATGACAATGGCGCCGCCAAGCCCGATCATTCCACTAAACATACCGGCTATCAGGCCAATGGCTATTAACAGCAACAAAATGGTCACAGACATAGTAATAATTTTTGTGTTACAACGGTGTTTAGATTTTTGAAAATCCAATAACAACAAGGGTAATGAATGCCCGGAGGTTGGCTTTCACTATTTTACCTCACTACCATTACGGATAAGTGCTGAAGGGCTGATAAAATACAGTTTTCCGTCATGGTTTTCAGCGGTCAGTATCATCCCGTGCGATTCTATACCCCTGATGTTTCTCGGGGCAAGATTAACCAACATACATATCTGCCGGCCTATAATCTCTTCCGGAGCAAAATATTCAGCAATCCCTGATACTACGGTTCGCCTGTCAATCCCGGTGTCAATACTAAGTTTCAGCAGTTTTTTTGTCTTGGGAACCTTCTCCGCTTCAAGGATGGTGCCGGTTCGTATATCCAAGGTTGCAAAATCCTCATAGCTGATCTCCGGTTTCTGAGGATTGGCAGGATATGTAATCCCCTTGTTTATCTCTTTGGTTTTCATGAGTTTCTGAACCTGCTTTTCAATGGCTGCATCCTCAATGCGCGAGAAAAGCAATTCGGGCTGGTTGAGGGTGTGCCCGGCTTTCAGAAGATCATGCTTTCCGGCTTCACCCCACTTCAACTTTCTGATATTCAACATACAGTAAAGCTTTGCAGCACTGAACGGTAAAAAAGGTTCGGAAAGCACTGCGAGGTTTGCACATACCTGTAATGACACATTCAGGATGGTACGAACCCTCATTTCATCTGTTTTGATTACCTGCCAGGGTTCCGTTTCAGTGAGATATTTATTCCCGGTGCGGGCCAAATTCATCAATTCGCTCAATGCTTCCCTGAACCTGAAATGTTCGATGCTGTAAGCAATTTTACCGGGAAATTCGCTGATTGCTTTCAGCACTTCGTTGTCGTAAAGGGTTAATTCGCCGCGTTCAGGCACTAATCCATTAAAGAATTTGTGAGTCAGCACGAGAGTACGGTTCACAAAATTGCCTAAAATGGCCACCAGTTCGCTGTTATTGCGGGTCTGGAAATCTTTCCAGGTGAAATCATTATCCTTGGTTTCCGGAGCATTTGCCGTCAGAACATAACGTAACACATCCTGTTGTCCCGGAAATTCATCCAGATATTCGTGCAGCCAAACCGCCCAGTTACGCGATGTGCTGATCTTTTCACCTTCGAGGTTCAGAAATTCGTTGGCCGGAACGTTATACGGTACAATAAACGAACCTTCGGCCCGAAGCATGCCGGGAAACACAATGCAGTGAAATACAATATTATCCTTACCAATAAAATGAACCAGTTTGGTGTCTTCATTTTTCCAGTAGGGTTCCCAGTTCACCAAACTGACTTGTCCCAGACTCTTTATTTCAGCATTTTTCTGATCAGCCCATTCGCGGGTAGCCGAAATATATCCGATCGGTGCATCGAACCACACATAAAGCACCTTACCTTTGGCATCTCCGAGGGGTACTTTTACACCCCAATCGAGGTCGCGGGTAACGGCGCGGGGCTGCAGGCCGTGATCAATCCACGACTTGCATTGGCCGTACACATTGGTTTTCCAGTCGTCTTTATGCCCTTCAAGTATCCATTGTGTGAGCCATGGGGTATATTTGTCAAGTGGCAGGTACCAGTGTTTAGTTTCTTTCAGAACCGGAGGATTTCCGCTGAGCACCGAGCGCGGATTGAGCAGGTCGGTAGGATTGAGCGAGGTTCCACAGTTTTCGCACTGATCGCCATAAGCCCTGTCGAAGCTGCAATGCGGGCAGGTCCCTGTGATATAACGGTCGGCAAGAAATTGTCCGGTTTCTTCATCGTAAAGTTGCATCGAGGTTTTTTCGAGGAGTTCACCTTTATTATATAGTGTTGTAAAAAACTGTGAGGCCGTTTCGTGGTGAATTGGATTGGATGTGCGGCTGTAAATATCGAAATCAATTCCAAAGTCCTCAAACGACTTTTTTATGATATGATGGTATTTATCAACGACTTGCTGCGGGTTTGTTCCTTCCTGCCTTGCTTTTATTGTGATGGGAACCCCATGCTCGTCGGAACCGCATATATAAATAACATCTTCGTCCTTCAGTCGAAGATAGCGCACATAAATGTCGGCAGGTACATATACTCCTGCCAGGTGGCCGATATGCACCGGCCCGTTGGCATAAGGAAGGGCTGCGGTAACAGTATATCGTTTGAAACACTTCTTATGATCTGTCATACTGAATATTGATTAGGGTGGTTTTTAAAGGCCGCAAAGATACAGATTTTCGGGTATGGGATTTTTTAGAAACTGTGATCCTGTGACCCTGTGATTCTGTTCCCGGATCATGGTTCCAAATGCCTTATTTAATACCCGGCCTAAAGGCCGGAATTAAGAAAAATCTTAATTGGCATTGTTTTACACATGTTTGTGGATATCCAGGTTAAATACAGTGATGCTTTATTTTGTACCAGGCATGAATTTTCAGGATGTTCACATTTTATTATTCTGGAGCATTGGCATATCTCCATGAATAGCAATTCCCTGCTTATACCGGAACTTCATTCACTGGTGCGGTTAAGTCCCGAATTATTTGCAGATTTGCAAAAAAGAAAATCCATGATCACTCCCCCGTTTCTCAAAAAAGGTGATAAAGTCGGTGTTGTTGCTCCCGCAAGGTCAGTAAATCCTGATGAAATCGGGCAGGCATTGAATGTTATTGAAAGCTGGGGGCTTACATTGATCCATGGAGAAAATCTTTATAAACAGTACCACCAGTTTGCCGGAACCGATGATCAGCGTGCCTCGGATATGCAGGCTATGCTCGACAATGAGAACATAAGAACTATTATTTGTGCACGTGGAGGTTATGGAATGGTTCGGATTATTGACCGGCTTGATTTCAGGAAATTCAGTTCTCGTCCTAAATGGGTCGTGGGTTACAGCGATATTACTGCATTACACAGTCATATCGAGCAAAACTATGGAATTGAAACATTGCATGCCCCCATGCCTTTTGGATTCAATGACAGCCCGGAAGAAACAGCTTCCTTTGAATGGTTACGGCGGGCATTGTTTGGTGAAAGCATTGAATACGAGACCCCTCCGGGGAAATATTCCAGAAAAGGAATGGCGCAGGCTCAAATTACAGGGGGCAATCTTTCGATACTTTACAGCATCAGTGGCTCTGTTTCGGCTTGCGACACAGAAGGTAAGATTCTCTTCCTCGAGGACCTGGACGAATACCTTTATCACGTTGACCGCATGATGCACCAACTGAAACGCAGCGGAAAACTGGCTAATCTTTCAGGGTTGATTGTTGGCAGTATGAGTGAAATGCACGATAATCAAATTCCGTTTGGCAGAAACGCACAAAAAATCATCGCCGATGCCGTGGAGGAGTACGATTATCCTGTGTTGTTTGACTTCCCTGCCGGCCATCTTCCCCTGAACCAACCCCTGATCTTCGGGCGTACCGCTTTACTTGAGGTTGGAGAAGAACATGCGAAACTCACCTTTACACAGAACAATACATCGAAATTCAAACACGTGTTGCGGCGTAATGTCCTGAAGATGATGGGATTTACTTTTTTACTATTTTTCGCAATTTATGTACTTTATTATTTGGTTATCAGCATGTTGAAATAACTGTTTTGCTGAGATTCAAAGTCCAAAAATCAAAATACAAAATCTGAAGCTGGAAATTATTCATTCGCCATCCAAAACCTTGCATTACCATGGCCGAACACAATGAACTGGGAAAATCCGGGGAGCAAATAGCCGTTGAGCATTTGAAAAACAAAGGATATAAGATCCTGGAAACCAATTGGCATGCTGGCAAATACGAAATTGATATCATTGCCCGGGGCCCGCGTCAGATAGTAGTTGCGGAAGTAAAAACGCGCAACTCAAATTTTCTGATGGAACCGGAAGCGGCCGTTACAAAAGACAAACAACGGATGCTGATAAAAGCCGCTGATATTTATGTACAGCGAAACAACATTGACCTGGAAGTAAGGTTTGATATCATCTCGGTGGTAATCGCAAAAGAAGAATTCCGGATCAACCACATTGAAGATGCATTTTATGCTACCATGTAGCGATTATAAAAATGATTTGGTTTATTCAGAGCGAAAAATAAATACCGGCTTATTGAATCGCGCCAGCGCCTTCCGGGTGATGCTGGGGGTAAAAAATGTGGTGAAAAGGGTACGTTTATGCGTGTTGAAACTGACAAGCCCGATGTTGTTGTTGCGCATGTAGGTTTCGAGCCCATTGAAAATATTATCGCTCACCATGATCGAAAACTTGGTTTTCTGCTCAGGATATTCTTCCCTGAGATAATCGCGGAGGTTGTCCATTTTTACCGAATCCCAGGGTTTTTTGCGGCCGATGCTGATGTGCACGCAATGCAGTTTCATGTGAAAAGGCCTGATAAAATTTGTGAGTTTGTTGATTGCGGTATAGTCTGACTCGTCAAAATCAGTGGCATATAATATGTTGCTGATCTTTGTGATCCCACGGAAAGGCGCTGATGCCGGGATGGCTAATAAAGGAACATTGATTTTATCAATCAACTTTGAAGTTACGCTTCCGAAAATGCCTTCGGTTTGTTCACCGATGCCGTGACTGCCGATTATAACAATACCTGGTTTGTAGGTCTCGGTCATTTCGAGAATGGCTTCTTCGGCAAAACCATTGGTTGCAGTAGCCGAAAGTTTGATTTCGCCAAGGTTTTTCTTCCGGATATAAGTATTGAGATCATCAATCATCTCCTGTAGCTGCTTTTTTGCTCTGATTTCAATCTCCTGGAAATAATTGTCAAAATTTACCTGGAACAAGTGTGCCCCTTCATATGCCGGGAGATCTATTACCGGTTTAAAAAATGCATGAAATAACCGGACCTCTGCTTTGAATCTGGCAGCAAGCGCAATGGCATAGTAGCAGGCATTCCTGGAATAACCGGAAAAGTCTACAGGAACAAGAATCCTCCTCACCTGCTGCATTTTTTTTACTGTTTTTTCTTTCTCTTTTCCTGAAACACTTCCGAATTCCCGGACGATACGCAGTGCCTGTTCAACATCCTGGTTTCTAACCCTTAGCCTGACTCCACTACCCACAAAGGGCTGGATCACGTTTACACCCGTCAGAAAGCATTCGATTCCGGCTGCCTGAAGCTGCGACTGCAACAATAATGCCCTTGGGTAGGTGTGATAAGCAATGGTGGTGAATTTGTCTTCCATGGTTTTAAGATTTTAAAAACACCATAAATTTACAGTCATTTGAGGACATGGCAATGAGAATGTCCGTCTTTTTTATTTTTGAACGAAGGTACAGAGTGATAACTTTCGTATTTTTGCAGCCTAATTTTCACTAAATCAATGGAAAACAAAAGAAGCAGGCCGGGAGGAAGAAAACAATCCGAAAATGATGGCGAAAAACATTCTTCAAAAACTTCGCAACGTAGCACTAAACTTTCAGGCACAGAGCCCGGTCGTAAAGAAAAACCCTACAGAAAATCAGGATCATCAGAATCCAGAAGAGAGAAAGCACCTCAAACTGGAAAAAAGAAATATACAGAGAATAAAAGTTCTTCACGTTCAGGTTACGGCAGGGAAAGGGATTACAGTTCGGAAAGAAGAAAAACATCGGAGCATGGAGAAGAAAAACGCCCTTTCCGCAAATCAAAAACTGAAGAGTCAGCAGAATACCAGCACACGGGTTACGGCAAAGATAGGGGCTACAGTTCGGAAAGAAGAAAAACATCGGAGCGTGGAGAAGAAAAACGCCCTTTCCGCAAAACAAAGCCAACCCGTTCAGAAAAATTCAGGGCAACAGATTCTGAAAATGAGCATACTTTCGGCGCAGAAAAAAAACGTTCATTTACCCGCGACGATCATAAGACCCGGGATCACAATTTCAAGGGCAAGCCACGCTACAGCGATGAGAAGCCTCCAACCAGAAAACCACGTCCGGTGAAAGCCGATCCCAATGCCCCCATTCGGCTGAACAAATTTATTGCCAATGCGGGAGTCTGTTCAAGGCGCGAAGCCGACAAACTGATAGAAACCGGCGCCGTGAAAGTGAACGGTGTCATTGTTACTGAGCTTGGAGTCCGCGTCAGTCCGGCAGACAAGGTTCAACTTGGAGATCAGACCCTTTCATCAGAAAAGCTTCGTTATGTGCTTCTCAACAAACCCAAAGGCTACATCACCACCTCCAATGATCCCTTCAAACGCAATACCGTCATGCATCTTGTGGAAGATGCCTGCAGGGAAAGAATTTACCCCGTTGGGCGACTTGACCGTAACACCACAGGGCTTCTTCTTTTCACCAACGACGGAGAACTTACCAAACGCCTGACGCATCCACGCTTTGGCGTCCGTAAAGTGTATGATGTGGAACTCGACAAACCACTTTCAAAAAAAGACATGGAAAGCATTACCGGGGGGGTGGAACTGGATGATGACACAATTCTCATTGATGATATCGCCTACGTTGACTATGACAACAGCAGGAAACATATTGGCATTGAGCTTCACTCGGGTCAGAATCATGTTGTGAGAAGGATCTTTGAAAAATTCGGATATGAGGTGTTGAAACTTGACCGTGTGATGATAGGCAGCCTGACGAAAAAAGACCTGCAGAGGGGAAGATGGCGTCATCTGAAAGACGAAGAAGTGAGAATGCTCAAGAGGCTGTAAGGAATCTCCTTTGGTATTACGGAGAACCAACACATCAGAGACAGGATTCAAAATGGAATCGTAATTTTTATATTTTCAGATAGTTGCCTGCAAAATTTGTCAGGCTCGAAATTTTTCGCAGGGTAAATAATTATTGATTCTCCGCCGCCACTTTTACCGGCCAATGGTCAGAAGGGAGGATGCCGTTGTGGGATTCCATAAGCACTTCATACCTGAGTGCTTTTAATTTGCGGTCGAGGAGTATATAATCAATGCGATCGCTTCTGTTCTCATAGCTGAAACTGTTAAAAGTTCCAACGCCGCCTTTTCTGCATGCAGCTTCAAAATAAGGATCGTTAAACAATTGCTGTGTACTCAGCCACTGATATGGCTCTTCTTCCGGACCTGTATTCAGATCGCCCATCAATATGGTGAAATATCCTGCAAACCCTGGGTCTTTGATAAACTCAACAATAAGTTGCATGCTTTTGAGCCGCGCCAAACTCCCTACATGATCAAAATGGGTGTTGATAACCAGGTAATTATCGCTGGTAATACGATCTGATAAGGTTGCCCAGGTGGCAATGCGAGGCAGGGCAGCATCCCATCCTACCGAGACCTTTTCAGGAGTTTCGGACAGCCAGAAAATTCCGTGTTCCAATACCTGAAAACGGTCGGTAAATATAAATAAAGGAGCGTATTCTCCTGCAGTAGCTCCATCATCGCGGCCGACACCAAGCCTGATATACCCTGGCATTCCGTTTTCAAGATCAAGTACCTGGTGATGCAAGGCTTCCTGGAAGCCTGCTATATCGGGTCTGTAATCATTGATCTGGGTCAGCACCAGGGGCTTTCGTGCCTGCCAGGTATGGGGCGCGTCGGCTTCGTTGGCAAAACGGATATTGTAGGTCATAAGCCTTAGCTCTTGCGAAAGGCTCCATTGCACGTTGATGAAACCAAGCAGAATGGATAACAGACAGGTTGAGATTTTCATAAGGTGATTTTTAAGGATGTATCCGGTTATTGTTTGCACCTGGACTTGAGTATATTTTGCTCATTTTCAGCGTATGAATTGCCTTGTGGCTTCTCATTTTTTAAATGACGAAAAGTTTTCTGTGGTTAACATTTTAAAATTGCTGACAGGACAGGCGTCTGCATTGCCGGTTGTGGAATTATTTTCAGCGCAAGGAAACAATAAAGGTTCATTGTAATACATATTTATCAGATCCTTAAGAAACATTGTATTTCCGATATGCCGCGCATCAGATAAAACCAATACCATGCCTGACGATACCTGATCAGTGAACTTCTGGTTGATTGCTCCAGAATTGAATGTGGACATCCGATCTGTTATTGAACCGGGCGAAATTAGCAATTCCTTCATCATACAGTAGCAATTTTATTCACATTCTATAAAGCACTATGAAATACATATCCTTACAAAAGTCTTGCTGCAATTTCAGGAGTGTTGTTTTTTGAGATGCTTTCCTTACTTTTGACAAAACTTTTTGCATATGGATCTTACCGTTAAAACAGTCGCTTTCCGGGGTGCTCCAAATGACTTGCTTGAAAATGGTCAGAAAAAGCTGCGTGCTCAATTTCCGGAAATCAATTTCAGGTTCCTGAGTCAGCATCCTGATGTGATATATTTCCTGAGTGGTGGATCGGAAAAGGAAGCGATCATAACGATGCAACCGGGAAACTACTATGTGCTGCTTGCAGGATTCGAAAACAATGCCTTTGCTGCTGCCATTGAGGTAAAAGCCTGGGCCGAAGAACGAAAAATTTCCACCTGTCTGTTTTCGCTTCCGGAAGCAAAAAAAGAAGGCATGCTCCAACAGTTTGCCCGTATCTGTAGCTCTTTGCGAAAGCTCAGCAACAAACAGGCAGGTCTAATCGGCAATGTTTCGCATTGGCTTGTAGCCTCTGAGTTTCCGCTGATACTTGCCAAAGAACGTTTCGGTATCAATATTTTGCATCTGCAATGGAGCAGTTTGCCCGACTACATGAACTTTGATCCTGATTCACAGTTTCTAAAGGTGTTCAGCCAACAGAGAGACAGGTCGCTGATGCACGAAGCCAGGTTTTGTTCTTTTCTCTGGCATGTTATCAACACATTCAACCTGAATAGCATTACTGTGGAATGTTTTCAACTGGTGAATGATCGAAATGTGACAGCCTGCCTCGCATTGGCATTGCTTAACAGCAAAGGCATTGCAGCTGGTTGCGAGGGGGACCTGGTAAGCATGATTGGGATGATGCTGGTGCATGCCATCACCGGAAACATCCCCTGGATGGCCAATGTAGCGGGATTTACCGAAACAGGATTGCTTTTCGCACATTGTACCGCTCCCATCAATCTGCTTGACGGCATTGAATTGCCTGAACATTTTGAAACAGGTAAATCAGCCGCAGTCGCGGGAGATCTGAAAATGGATGAGGTTACTGTTTTTCGTCTGAACCAGCGCCTCGACAAAGCCTTTATCACCACAGGGAAGATCTTTTCACGTCCCCGTCATGGTTTCGCCTGCAGGACGCAGGCCGAAATAGTTATCCCGGAAAAGGATTATGAGAAGTTACGCAACCAGCCACTGGGCAATCACCATCTCATCGTCCCCGGAAGGCATGAAGAGCTGCTTACTTTCGCTTGCCGGTATAAACAGATACAAGTTGTATAAGATGGTTTTAAATGGTGTGTTTTTTAGAAAATGGTTTTCTTGCAAAAGAAAAACTTCTGCAGAAAGTTTTGCCTCCTCTGAAAAGCCTGTGTCTGTTCTGTGCCAATCAGATATCGCAGATAAATATTTTAATTATTTATTAATCAACGACTTATTCTAGTATCCTCTATGTGGACTATGTGGTTCATGGCTCATTTCTGAGTGGACAAAAGGCCAGATATTCAAATTCGCAAAGGGTGTGAAATTAAAAGCATAATTGGATAGACATAATC
>CAYQRU010000095.1:0-14221 GCA_964419945.1 uncultured Bacteroidales bacterium
CAGAATTGTTGGTAATCAAAGCATTATAAAACTCCGGCGAAGAATCTTCTCTGATACAAATGCCTCCACCTTTGCTTAAGGCTTCATTATTTTTGATGTTGATGTTCGTATAACTCCCTCCTGAGTTTTGAATATAGATTGCTCCGCCTTCATCAACTGTGGTGTTTGACTCAAAAACCACAAACGAAAATTCAGGATTTGAGTAATCCCAAATATAAGCCCCGCCGCCACTGCCTTCGGTGCTTGTGTTGTTGCTGAAAGTAGTATGTTTCACCTGTGGGTTCGAACCATAAGTACACGACATACCACCACCATAATGAGCCTGGTTCTCAGAAAAAGTACAATACCGGATGATTGGATCATTCTGGTAATTACAACTGATGCCGCCACCCCCGCCATTTGAAGTATTGTTGCTGATATTGCAATAAGAAATCAGCGGATCGGCATTGCATGAAATACCTCCGCCACTGGCCCACTCGCCCATAGCCAGGTTCTGAGAAATGCTGAGGTTCGTGAAAATTGCCAGGTTTGAAGAACAAAATACTCCACCCCCACTATGCGCAGTGTTTGAAGTGATGCTGCCATTTTGAAATACCGGTGCGCTCCCCTGCATAACATAGACCCCGCCACCATTTTCATTCGTGGCTGTACTATGATGAATATTCAGGTTGTTGAGTTGTGGATTTGAATCGTACCCAATAAAAATTCCGCCACCGGATTCTGTTGCAATGTTAAAAGATACCTCACAATCACTGATGTGTGGTGAAGAGAAATTCAAATAAATTCCGCCGCCATAGAGAGCCTGGTTGTTATAAATATGGCAGTGAGATATAATGATGTTGGAACTGTTAAGCATGCATAAGGCGCCGCCCAATCCATCTGCTTCGTCCAGATTTATACCGTTTTGAAAGCTGCAATAGATGATTTCTGTATTTCCCTGTTTGACCGATTCAGTGTCTTCAAATGTGATACCGAGCCAGCCGGTTCCGGCATCCTGAGCAAAAAAGGATATTGTATCAAGCTCGTTTCCGTAGAATAATAATTTACCATACACCGTAACTGAATAAGGTCCCGTGAATATCACGTCAGTGCCGCCTTCAGCCACATTGATCTGCCATGTCTCACCCTCTGGAACGACAATGTTTCCCTCAATGAAGATTGTCTCAAAATTCTCCCAGATTCCTGAGACTTCCCCGCCGGGAATGTGGTTGGTCTGTGCAATAAAAGGTATAGCGCCCATATCGGTAACGGAGCCGTCTTCATCTAAGGGTGATGCAGGATCACCGCTGTTAATGCAGGGCGACTTGGTTTCATCGTTTACCGGATAATTTGCCCAGGTCAGCGCAAAGTTGTTTGAACCGGGATCGGCAAACAGGGGATCGGCATTGATATTTCCTGTGCCATAATGAATTCCTGCGCCCCCTATATTACTATAATTGGCGATTACATCCCCTGCGTAACTGTAAATCCAGATATCTCCATTAATATTGCCCTGGATGATCGAATTAGTAAATTCAGGATAAGACCAATCCATCGTATAAACCCCTCCACCAGTCAATGCTTCATTACCAGATAACGTGCAGTGGTCAAATACCGGGGCACATCCATAAATATAAATTCCACCACCTTCTTCTGCAGTGTTATTACATAACATACAGTGTTGGAAACTGGAGTAAGAACCATTGGCATGTATAGCCCCTCCATGCTGGGCAATGTTATTCATTATTTTCAATCTTTTAAGTACCGGAGAACTGTATCGGATATGAATCCCCCCACCGGCTTCTGTAGCCTCACAATATCGGATTGTACAATCCTGAATACTGAGTGGAGAAGATTCATAAATAAAAATTGCTCCACCATCGTTATCCCAATCTGTTCCCACTGCTTTACCATATCTGAAATCGCAAAACTCAACTCTTGAACTGTCCATGCTGTTGTAGTTCAGGTCATAGAATCGCAGTCCGTGCCAACCCTCGCTGTTGTTGAAACTGCTGATACGGATGGAATCATTTTCATTTCCAAGCAAAAGCAATCGCCCGTAAATAATAAATTTATGATGGCCAGTGAAAATGAAGTCAGTACCTCCGGGAACCGAAGTAACTGTGAGGGTTTCTCCATTGGGAACGATAATATCACCATCTACGAAAATCGTGTCATATTGATTCCAGACACCGCTGACCACTCCTGAAACGTGAAATCCTCCTGACGGTTCGGTAACGGCAGTTCCCGAAAGAGGAATACTTTTATTCGTTGCCTGAGAGGAATAAATGGTCAATGTTCCGTTATATGCCTGAGCCTGCAGTGGCTGGAAACTTACTTCAAAAGTGAATGAATCTTCAATAATTAACGGAAAGGTAATATTTTGAACCTGAAATACTACAGGAATCGCTTCAATGTTGTCAATCACAATATCTACTTCTCCGGTGTTATTGATGGTAATTTCTTCTGTTCGGGTCTGTCCCGTGAAGAGAGTCCCAAAATTAACGGTAGAGGGAACTATCTGATATGAAATAGTGCCGATGTGCAACTCATAAGCTCCGATATCGGGTGCAGTTCCGTAAGGCCTTGCATTTCCATCAAAATCTGTTGCTGGTGCCCATGTTGGGTTCGCAGCATTAATGGCATGGCTGCCCGGGTTCAGATGTAAATCGTAAGTGGCAGGATTCAGATAAATGGTTACGGGAGTTATCGCAGTCAGGGAATTTGAATCCTGTCCGCTGTAAGTCGTCCAGGTTCCATTAGCAATATCCGTTATTGAAAACTCTGCGCTCCAGCCAACATTAATGGCTCTTTCCGGATTCTGGTTCTGAAAAAGATTAAAATCACCCTGGTAATTTACCGCTGAGGCCTGCTCAAAGCATAAGCCAATGTTTTCGCCACCGGAAATGATCGAATTATAAATTTTCAGGATATCGTTGCTGTTTTGCTGCCAGATCGTATACACATCAGCATCATAAAATGTACAGTTCCGGATGGTGGTTTCAGAGGATTGCCCTGTCCAGCATAACTGCACAATTGAATTGTCTCCGTCATATCCAATACAATTAACCAATTCAACTTCATCTTCCCAGAGTTTATAGCAGGTATTCCAGCAATCGTATGACAAACATCCACTAAGTATTGTTTGCGATGAACTGATGTCGAACCCGTCAAATACATCGTAGGCGATGCAGTGCTGAAATGAAAATGAATTCTGTTCCCCATGTCCCAGGGCAAAACCATCAACGTTTTGTTCGGGATCGCGACCGGTATGAGCTATACAATTAATAAATGAACCATTGTAGCAGTTATCGCTTCCCATGGGTGATGTATCGAAGCCATACAGGCTGAAATGATGTGCTTCAGTGTTTCTTAATATGAAGTCATGAGAAGAGCCAGAAATACCAATTCCATAAATTGATTGATGTACCTCACAATTATTGATCTCAAAAAAAGCTGAATTGATCACCCATACTCCTGTAGTACTCCAATTGTAAACTTCAAATCCATAAAGCTTTATATAAGAATTCTGAATTCTGATCCCTGTAGCGGAGGCATGGCCGGTTCCGTCGAGTACAACATTCTCGCCTGGATAAGCAGCAAACACAATATGTCCGCCAGTTGCATCTCCATTTTGCTGGGTGACAATATTTTCATAGTAAACACCTTGCCTTACTACCACCGAATCGCCTGCCTGCGCTGTATTTGCCGCATGCTGAAGAGTGAGCCAGGGTTCTGAGATTGTACCGGAATTAGCATCACTGGCGTTTGGATGGTTCTTATCCACATAAAAAACTGTTTGTTGCTGACCCCAGCCTACCATACGTGCCAGCAACCACCAGAAAGCCCGCCCTTTCAAATTGCAGTTCAAAGGTTCGCTATGTGCACATTCACAACTCCAGCATAAGTCCGATCCGGGATGTAAAGCGCACCATTGCTGCGCCCAATTACCCAGATATCCCCAACCGGGACCCTGGTAATAGCTGCAATCGTCACCGGCAAATTCGAAGTAAGTCCCATCGGGATTGTAACTTTCAATGTCTGCAAAATCAAAAAGAATTTTATTGTTTGCCATGCAAAAATCCCTGATCTGTTGATTGCGGGCTTTAAGATTTGCATCTGCCCAGATGTCGCGATGCCCAGTCATGTAGATAAAAGTGACCTGAGGAAAGTCATCCTCCAACTGGTTCATGGCATTCAGGTAAGTGTTGATGCCCTGCACTGTGTTGTCGGATACTCCACCGCACCAGGACCAAACCACAACATTGCGATCGTTGCCGGGACTGTTAAGTTGGGCGCGTGTCTGTTGTTCCCAGGATAAATCGCCGTTGTGTCCCAAATCACCGTAAATCTCCTGGTAGGATAATGCCCCTCCTGAACCAGTTGAATTAAAAGTGTATGGTGAACCAATATGCGATTGCAGGTTTTCCATTCCAGTGGTTATCTGGCTTCCATGCGAGGTATGACCATACCAGATTCTAAAATGTGATTTTGCCTGATTGAGGAATTCCAGCGGAACTTCAGCAAGACTGGTAGAAGCATGATTGGCGACAATTGCCTGCGCATAGGTGTATTTAAGACCAAAAGCAAAGCATATACATGCCATCATCAGAAAAAATTTCGTTTTCATAAAGGTTAATGAATTGTGGTGAAATATTATTGGTAAAAAGTTCCGTTGTTATGGAAACACATTCCTCAGTATGTAAAAAATAAGTCATTCCCGATTTAGAAAGATATGTTTTGACTGAAAGTAAAAATTATAGCGTATTGCAAAACAACAAATTAGATATTACTATTTAATCTAAATTGCTTAATTGAGTCAATGTCTATAAATTGAACATGTCTGGTTTTGCATCTGGCAATTTAGCATTTTGATCTGTTTTTTCTGGCAACTTAAAGAAATATTAGTAAGTTCAACGATGGTTCAAATAATTATAAAGGAACGGTAAAAACATAGTCATGACAGATATTACATCCATGCCACTGTTGATATTATTAGCCTACATGCTGGTGAACCTGATAAAACCAAAACAAACCATATATTAATAGATTAAATTATGATTGCTAATATTTCAATCATAATTACTATTCTCATTCTTCCTTGTTAATACTATTTTTTCATTACCTTTCCTGACTACCTCATTAAAATAATATTTGATTTTTCTATATTCAGATGATTGATAAACAGCTCTCTTAAAGTGATAATCAAAAAGAACAATTACTTCATTGCGATTCTTTGAGAGGGAGTAATTTAATTCAAATAACTCATTGTTGATCTTTAGTTCTTCTGGAATAAAATCAATTATATATTTGTCATTTAAGCATATTGTACTCTTATAACTAACTTTCCTTGGATATATCAGATCTACCGGATATTTTCTTTCTTTTTGTTTAAGAGGATTATCAGACATTGATTCCTGCAGAAAAGGTAAAATGAATATTTTATCATTAACAACTTCAGTCTTTGTTTTCAAGCTATATGACAATTCATATGGTTTTGTTTTATCATATTGATTGCCGATAATGATGGTTGAGTCAATTACAGAATAATTGTTTTTTGCGATCAACTCATTGATAATATCCTGCTTATCAGAGTATTCCTTTCTAAATCCTAATGCATCATATTCAGTAGCAATCATTGATAAGTCAATTGACAATTCATTCTCTTCAACTTTAATGTGCAGTATGTTTACTTCTTCTGAAGTAAATTGACATTCCAGATCAATCCAGCCAATGCTATCTTCTTTGATTATTAATCCTTTATCGTTTAGGCACCTGAGTGGGATTCTGTCATTATTACTTAGGATTTCCGTTGCATCAGAAAGGATTGTTCTATATCCAATATTTGCTGAAACAATAACATAATTAAAGAAATGACTAAACGGATAATTTAGTTTTGGCTTCCCGTGATCTCTCGTACTTATAATAACTGGATGGGATTCAATACCAACACCATTAAGCAATCCCACAGTAAATAAATTTATATCTGCACTACTACCATATTTATCTTCTATAAAATTCCTGACTGATTTTGTGGCAAATTTGGTTTTCTGTTTGTTCCAGTTGTAATTGCTTTTAACATAATCCATTACGGCATTGAACCTTTCCATTTCAGGCATCCTGGCAATCTGCTCAAAATCTGGTAATTTATTGGTATAGCCTTTCGATTTATCAATATACCTCCCAAAATCCTGATGTTTCAGCAATTCACTAATCAACTTCTCCCATGTCGTTAAAATTTCCTGGCTTGTTCCATCAAGAGAATAAACTTTTGAAAGCTGGAAATCAAGCTTAATAATATAGTCATGTACAGAGGAGATGAACTCTTCATCACGGAATGCAGGAATATTTTTCATTCCAAATTTATAGACCATATCATTATATATATTTTCTCGATATGCACCCGAAGTTCCAAAATACCTTGACGTTTCCTTGTCTTCATACGATTTATAAATATCAAAATTGCTGGTGCCCTGTAAAATAAACGTATATTCATAAAAAGGAATCATTCTGACTTCATATTCACTATATATTACCGGAATCCTCCATTGAAATTCCCAGTCCCGGAAGTTGAACAGATACTGAGACCTTATTTTATATCTATATTCGATAACTGAACCTTTCCTTACGTCAGGTACAGCAAATTTCTTAAGATTCCATGAATCATCTTTCTTTTGAGTATAAACATTATCCAAATCGAGTCTGGTTCTACTAAGATTCTCATTATCTATATTATATGATATAGCTTCAATATCATAAACCTCTTCATAAATATTTTTCTCCTGATAAAATGGAATTTCGACTTCTGCCCAATTAATACCTCGCTCTGAAAATATTTTAATACGTGTAATTCGCTCAAATACTACATCAAAATGATCCTTTGACTGTTCAAAATAGGATTTGGCTTTATCAAATATCACAAGAGCTTCGGCTTCTTTGTCTGAAGGATACTCTTTCATTTGAATCTCATATTCGGTAACTTTTCCATATTCATCAGTGAAGTCTTGAGCAATAACCATTGCATTAGTAAATGCAATTAATAATGTTACAAGGCGAATTCTGTAAATCATTTTTCTCTATTTATAAAGTGATAGATACGTCTTATTCTCTTTTTCAAAAATATCATTATAAAAGTTGTAAAAATCATTGTATTCTGAAATGCAATAATATCCAGCATGAATAAGTACACTTTTAATAACAACTACCCTATCAGATATATCATATATGTTATACCTATACTCTCCATACTTACTGATTATAGAAAAATTGTCAGAATTCTTGTTAAGTTTATATGTTAAAGGTAGTTGGTATGATATTGTATCAATTTTATAAAGAGGGTAATCAATCTGAACAGGTAGCTTCCTGATTTGCGGCTTTTCGAAGTTTGGCAGAGTAAATGAGATATTTCTAATCAGAATGTCATTGCCGTAATGCATGTAAATCTGTGGTGCAGAACCATGATAGGAAAATTCAATCATCAAAGAGTCCCGGTGGTGATTTGAAATTTGGTAATCATGTAGTTGAAACCCACTTTCAACAAAATAACTACTTAATATGCTGTACTTCTCCGATTCATTGAAATTTCTTTCGAGGTGCAAAAGATTTTCGTATAAGTCACCCCGGTATGTATTACTGAATTCTACTTTCGATAGATTACTACCATATTGTATCTTTATGTTCCTGGTTTCAAGTACATCTTCCGGATTTAGCTGTGGCGTTTTGATAAACCGGCCATCTTCCTTACTTATGATCAGAGCATTCCTGTTCTGGGTAAATGTTCCTAAATAGTCAAATGCCCCATCACTGGTACAATCTAACCAGATATCATCATCTTCCATTGGAATATATAAGATAATATGATTAAATTGCTGAGATGGAAAATTCATGTCGATCTCTTTAACAGGACTTCCAGCATATACCTTGGAATAATATGATGGTATCTTAATATAATCAAGGATTGCCTTGAAATAGTTTGTCAATGCTTTGCAATCTCCATATTTATTTTGTGCAACATAACTGGCAGGATATGGCTTGTAACCACCTGTTCCAATCGTAACATTCAGATAGCGTGTTTCATCCTGCAAATAATGATATAATATCCTGATTCTTTCCTTGTCCTCTGCAATATTATTGATAAGCGATTGAACAGCAATCTTTTCATTATAAGGTAATGTATCTGAATCCAGAAGTAGATTATATTGCCAGTTTACATAAGAAGCCCAGTCACTGAATGATCCGTCTATATCATAAGTGAATTGTATTGGTACAATAGTAACAAAAGGTAAAAAGTTTGAAATAGGTGGTGAATACTTTTCAAGCCTTATAAGACCGGAATAATTAGTTTTCCATTCGTATCTGATGCTATTTTTAACTGTATCCATCGTTGGTTTATCAACTGACTGGTTTTTATATGCAATATTGTAATGGAAAGGAATTGTGAGTTGGAGTTCGGCAGCATGTGTTGGAATGCGCTCACTGATGATCGGAGTCCAGGAGGCAATATCGAGAAATTGATTTTGCTGAATCAGAAACGAATAAATTAATTTATAAGGGTAAGAATTATGCTTAAGAGTAAATTCCTTAACAAAATGATCTTCATAGAATGAAAAATCAGAAATTGAACTTCTCTCAATGATTTCCTTTTTATTAAGCTTTTTCACAAACAGTCCATTTGAGTCATGGATATAAGCCTCAATTTTGCTGACTTTAACGATATTTGAATACGGAATAGATATTTTTGTAAATTGCTCACCAGACCTGTTATTGATCTTTATTTCATAATACATATATTTGCTCATTCTTCCATTATCAATCTCAATGCTGGTACGTTGTAAGATAAGTTCAGCATCAAAGTTTTGAGAGGAAGCTGCGATATAAAAAGAAATATTAATCAGTAGTAAGGAATTCTTTATCGCTGACAACATATAAATCTGCTTCTAGATGAACGTTTAATTCTTTACATTTTGGCACCAAACTTTCTGATCAGTCGATAACTTATCAATCAATATTGTGGTACTTTATAAAAGCGAATCTTCAACTACCATCGAATTAAGCATGAATTCCAGCATACGCGGGAATGATCAGACTGCATGTACCGGAGAACTTCAACATCTTTTAACTTTGCACAAAAATAAGAATTAATCCCACAATCGTCATAAAATTTCATCTCTGTTAAACGTCCTGAAAATTTGTTGCGCAGAATTTGCTGTATGATAATCAAATTATTGAGGAGATGTGACAAATCCCTAAGATTTCGGTTTAACTACTTGGCAGGATGTACCAACTTCCAGTATTAAATTCATCCGGGATTCTCCTTTTACCTGGTTATCAACTACTTTACGGCTGCCCTGACTGATAAATCCTTTTCAATAGGCTACCATACCATTATTCTTGTTATTGGCGGTGATTTAGTTTCGTAATAATATGTCATGCCATTTTTGGTAAGAAAAAATATTGAAACTGAATATGCTGATCCTCTGGCTACATGCGCATCAAAGACACTTCTTCGCTATTACGTGGCAATTCCTGCCAGAACGGCATTTCGGTTTCGGGCTTCTCGGGTATAAGGTGGGCGTAAACCTTTTAAGCGACAACGAAACCAGCCATTGGCAATATTGCAGGCCAGCAGCAGGCATTTTTATAGTTTTTTCTTCAGATAAACCATGTCAATAAGTTGTATTCCGTCTTCAAACATCGGGTGGTCATAATTATCGGTGAAAAAATTCTTGATGAAATGAGATTTTTCAAATCCGCAACTTTCATAAAATGACAATATTCCCGGAGTTTCACCTGTTCCGACAAGCATTGTTTTAAAGTGATTATTGTAATAATCTGATATGAAAGCTATTAGACTCCTGGCATATCCTTTACCTTGATATTTTTTATATGTTGCTATGTTTTTCAATTCGCAGGTTTCCTTGTCTATCGCTACAACAATACAAACAGTCTTCAAGTCATCATCGTATAGAGCGAACATATCGCCACTTTCCAGATATTTGTCAATCATATCCTCTTGCTCATCTGCTAATAGCAATAAGTCAAGGTATTGCTTCTTGTTATTGGTAACTTTTTCTATTCGCATTACTTTCTCATTTTTCCAATAATACCGGTTAAAAAAATACATTTGAAATAACTGCTTTTATCGTACAAGTGGGTTGTCGTCTTCTTGCTGCCACGTTTTACAACTATGTCCGGTTACTGTTTTGATGGCATCGTCCAGGTCCATTGCAACGAATATCATGCGGAGTACTACTGCTTCAAACTACTCACTTTTAGTCTATTGAGCATAAGTGCTGATTGACCGAAAAGCCCGATACTGTGAATGCAATATAGTGCTTTTGTTTAGGGCTTTTCGGCTATCACTCTAAATGTTGCAGGTTGTGCTTCTGTCATCTTTTTACAAATCTGACCGCTCCTTTTTCTGTCACAAGCAAATATATGCCGGGTATAAAAGAAGTAACATCAAGATGGTCAGAGGATTCAGCCTGTTTATAGATCAATTTGCCAGTTGAGGAATAAACAGAAATTCTCAATTTCTCATTCAAGAATAATACGTGGTCAACAGGGTTTGGGTAAATTTTGATTAATCTATTTTCTATCGTTGAAGAACTAATTCCGGTAGTTGTTAGTGAGTCTTTGATAACCGTTAAATTGTACGTAAGTCTGTTGGCAGTATAAACTCTTTCATTAATTGGATTATAACATATATCAACAGGTTGAACCACTCCACTTCCCAAAGGAATCGTCATTATTACACTATCATTTGCTGCGTCTGCTACTGAAACCCTATGACTCCACTCATCAACCCAGTAGATTTTATTGTTATTAGGACTATGGCAAAATGCTGTGGGTTCATCTCCAGCTGTTATTGTGCTGATTACGGTGTTATTGATGGCATCTATTACTGATATGGTGCAGGCAGCAGGAGTATTCGGGCCGGGAGCACCCACATTGGAACAATATATTTTATTGCCGGATGGATTGTGAAACATAGCGGTTGGTCCATCCCCAACAATAATCGTTGAAATGACCGCATCGGTAACCCCGTCCACAACCTTCACATTATCTGAACCATAATTGGATACATAAACCCGATTGCTCTGAGGGTTGAATACAATCCCTCTGGGCAAATTCCCCATCGGAAGGGTAGCTATGACTGTGTTTGAGTTGCCGCTTATTACAGATAAATTCTGACTGCCGGCATTGGGCACATAGATTTTATTGCTTAAATTATTATAACAAATTACTCTTGGTGTTGAACCAACCGTAATGGTAGTAATGACAGTATTAGAAGCACCGTCAATCACAGTAACATTCCCACTGAATTCATTGGCACAATAAATTCTATTGTCTGTGGAGTTGTAGCATAAAGCCCTTGGTCCGTCACCGGCAGGAAGCAAAGCAATAATCTGGTCGGTCTGCCCGTCAATTACAGTAATACTGTCAGCAAAATAATTTGCGACATATGTTTTGTTGTTTTGAGTATTGTGACAGAAATCCCTTGGCCCGTCAGGTACTTGCAATGTGGTCAATATTGAATTTGAGTTCCCATCAATAATAGTTACGCTTCGTTGTGCAGGCATACCGACATCAGGAACATTAGCCGTACAGATTTTATTGCTGTTAGAATTGTAAATTAAATCTCTTGCGGATGCATGGAGAGGCATTGTGATTGTTGTTTCAATCCATTGGGCTCTGGTAGTATTAATTAAGACTAAGCAGGCAAATGCTGTAAGTAGCATTGTTTTGAAATTATTTTTTATTTTAATCAATTAAACTATTTGTTAATCACTAGTTTTTTGGCATACCTGTTACCTTTGAAATCAGAGATAAGCAGCGTATAAAATCCTGTCGGCACATCCTTGATTGAGATAGATTTATTAGAAGTTTCTCTATCTAAAAGCAATTGTCCATTGAAATTGTACATCCGGCAATTAAATGCTACCCCTTCAGGCCCTTTGATAAATACAATATCATTTGCTGGGTTAGGATACACAATAACATTGTAAGAGTTGTTGTAAGTAAGATTAGGTACACCAACAACAGATGCATTTTCGAATATCAGTCTTCTGCGGTTGGGATCTTTCGTAAATGTTAGGTTATTAACACGAACTACACCATTCGAGTCAGGATATGTTGTTCCGTTTTGTAAAACCTGATTATTAGATAAATCTATTAGCGCCCAATTAAGTTGCGTTGATGATTGCGGTTGAAAAATTTGGGGCTTCCTGATGGTAACGTCACATTTAGCTGAATCACCGGTATAATTATCAACTGAAACGGTTGATTGTCCTACTAAATATATCGTACACTCCCATCTGTCAGTGGAATCAACGATAGTATTTACATCCCAGTCATAATATCCACTCCATGTACCCCAGGCATCACCGTCCGTGGGACTTCCATTGCCTAATTCGGGTTGTCTCCCGGTTTGAGTAAAGTTCTGGTCATCATTTACAAAACCGGGATAGCTCTGATTGCTTTTAAATTTGGATTGATAGTATGCCTCACAGCGCTCAGTTCTATCAGGAGCAACCCATTGACCTATATCAACGCATGGTGTTTGAGGATCATTGTCATCCCAATCAGATGCTGTATGGTCTCTATTATCCCAATAAAGATGAACACCGAATCCTTTATTGTTTAAATCATTGTAAAGCTGAAGGTGTTGGCTTCCCCATTCTGCGGCATCATCACATCTACCCCTGTATATACGGGTTAGGCAATAATCACGACTTACAGGAGATATACGTTTGCCTGCATCAAAAAAATCATTGATACGAAGGGTGTCGCCATCGGGACTGATTTCAGTAGTTTTTAAGTTTGTTTGCGAAGTACCGAATAGACGTCCTGCTGTTTCAGGTGTATAATGGGGTGGAACAAAAGCTGTAGCGGCCGAAAATTTTTCCGGCTTCCACCTTGAAAGCAATAGAGTACCAGTACCCCCCATCGAATTGCCCATGATGGCAATTCGGTTTGTATCAATATTATAGGTTGAGACAGATTTTAACCAATCGATTGTCCAATCCAATCGCCTTAAAGTGTAAGGTACCGCAAGACCGTTAGCAGGAGCATTTGAAGCCGATGTGGCATTTAACTGTGTATGCCACCCAAACCAGTTTGTTGGTCTATCATTATTAACAACACCGTAACTTGAAAGGTAAATCCGATCGTCAAATGCAATGGTAACCCCGTTGGCAGGAGCGTTGCCGGTATTTCCATAATGAAAGGAATTTGGGGAATACGACCAATAACTTCCTTGCTGTCCACCACCATGCAAACAAACAACAGCCGGGTAAGGCCCGGCAGGTAAGCCATTCTGGGGCTCAAATACGGCAAACACGTGTGGCGCCCCATTCTTTGCCGCATTTGCCATTACAGGAAAATCCGGCCTTGAATCATTTGGGTCGTCACGACCATCTGCCCACATGGCAAAAACACTGTATGGAAACCCCTGTCCTGTGGTCGCTGAAAATTGCAGATGGCATTTTACAGGATCTGTCTGTGGATTGTAAGAAATGAAAAGAGCTTGTGCTATTCTATTTGTAAGGCTTAGCTGAGTGTTATTATCTCTTGTTACATAAATAAAACGAGTAAGAGTGTCGTGTGGAGTGTATACAAACTGTCCTTCATTTGCGGTTAATTGATAGGTACCTCCAGTGCTGTTAGGAATACGCCATCTGGCATTAGGGTTGGCAAGGGTAAGCCGCTCTCCTTTCCATTCCGGCTCAAATACAGAACCGACCTTTTCAGCATTAGAGGTTGATGTAACATGAATGGCACTAATAAATACGTTATATTCTATAGTGGTGGCTTCATCCAACTCCCAAACCACAAACACCTGACCATTTGCATTCCATGCTCTCACATTGGTTTGTGCATGGGCGATAATGCAAAAAGACACCATCAAAACGAAGTCGAGTAAAACCTTCTTCATAAGGATTTTGAAAAAATATATCAATTAGATGCACGAAACATTCAAAGGTTTAGTCGCACTGTCATCATTGACCACAGTCGAGACACAAAGGTAGAATTTTCCGTGTTATGACTGTCCACGCTTCCGGGCAAAAGTCGGCGACATTCAAAGGTCGAATTGATTTACAGCGGTATTTTTATGAATATTCCGGGCAAATCCGGCCACTGATTCCGGACGAAAGAAGGCCACTTTCTAAGGACGAAATGGTTGGTAAACTTACATAAAAATCAGGTATTTACACACATACACGATAAAAATTAAGTCCGC
>CAYQRU010000096.1:0-14040 GCA_964419945.1 uncultured Bacteroidales bacterium
GACCACCAGATTACTGATTGCGGTCAGAAGGATTGAAACCGAAATCACTGCAAGATTTGTAGTATGCCTGCCATTAAACAAGGGTAATGTAGAGTGAACCAAAAGTGAAATTCATTTGTTTAAAGCTTTAGAATGTTACTTTAAAGCATTTTAGTAGCTTTGCAGCATTCATCAGGTTATGAGATCAACGAATCTTAAAATATTCACTATTTTACTGGTAACGCTGATGCTTTTCTTTACCATCGGGGTTCCGGTGTATAAACATTCCTGTGCCTGCTCCAGCAAAACCATCGCTTCTGTATTCGTTGAAGTAACCTGCGCTGACAGCCACGGCAAAACATGTTGTGCCGCCATTACCACACCAACCCAATCCTGCTGCATACCAGTTACAAAAAATACCTGTGAACACGAAAATAGTTGTGATGTCAGTGGCTGTTGTAAAACAGAAACTCATGTCTATCAGATTGATTCAGAATACCAGGTGTCTCAGGAAAAACTTCATGATGTCAGTCTCATTTCTGAAGTCATCATCGCAATGATTGATTTTGGTTCCGTTGAAGAACCTACCCTTTATACTAAAAATTTCTACACTGACACTTCTCCGCCCCGCAAAGGCAGGCAGTTTTTAACTGCTGTGCATCAACTCAAACTCGATATTCCTGTTTGTTGATCCTTATTCCGGGTCTCGCCCGGTGACCATGGCCATTAGCGACCATGTAATTATGCTATGTATTAACACTTAAACAGGAATAAATGAAATCATTATTAAAATTTTCATGGATTGTTTTCTTTATGTTGACGGGCATGATTTTACATGCCCAGGATATCAAAGGAGTTGTCTATGAAAAAACTGATCATGGACATAAGCACCCGCTAACCGGCGCCAATGTTTTCTGGGCCGGTACCCAAACCGGCACTGTTACTGATGAAAAGGGTAATTTTGCCATCAACAGAATACAGGGCGACAATCGGCTGATAATCAGCTTTGTGGGTTATAAATCAGATACGATCGCCGTTACGCTCCAACAAAGACGCATCGAAGTGATGCTGGAGGCGGCGTTAGAAATTGAAGGTGCTGAAATTACTGCCCGTATGGCCGGAACCCATTTCTCAACCCTGAATCCCATACAAACGCAGGTTATCACAAAAGCTGAACTGCAAAAAGCAGCGTGTTGCAACCTTTCCGAGAGTTTTGAAACCAACGCATCGGTAGATGTTTCCTATGCGGATGCAATTTCCGGCGCCAAACAGATCATGCTACTTGGTATTCCCGGAAAATACAGCCAGATGCTTTTTGAAAATATCCCTAACCTGCGTGGGCTTTCTTCCACCTATGGCCTCATGTATATTCCCGGACCATGGATGGAATCTATCCAGGTCAGTAAAGGTACTTCTTCCGTGGTTAACGGTTTTGAGTCGGTCTCAGGACAGATCAATGTGGAGTATAAAAAGCCAGAAAACAGCGAAGCGCTTCATTTTGATCTTTTTATGAGTGATGCCGGACAGGTTGAGCTCAACACAAACTCTGCGGTACAGTTCAATAAAAAACTGAGTGCGGGATTTCTGGTGCATGCAAGCAAAACCGATCGGAAAGCGGATCATAACGGCGATTATTTTTTGGACCACCCCCTCACTGAACAGATCAATATCATGAACCGGTGGAATTATATGAACGACCAATGGGAAATGAGGTTTGGGATCAGAGGATTGTACGAAGACCGCAAGGGTGGTCAATTGTCCGGTCTGTCTAAAGAAGCTAAAAATCCAGGTAATCCTTACATGATAAGAGTAAACACTAAGCATGCAGAAGCTTCTTCAAAAATCGGCTGGTTGTCACAACGCCGCGCTGCAACGAGCATTGGCTGGATTACCAATGTAAGCTACCACAACCGTGATGCAGTATTTGGAAACAATACCTACCAGGGTACCCAGCAAAGTATTTATTCGAATTTTCTGTTTCAGTCTTATATCAAAAATACGGCACATACGTATACCACCGGCGCCAGTTTTATGTACGATCGCTATGAGGAAAAACTGAACGACAGTGTTTACGGTCCACATGAAACTGTCCCTGGTATATTTTTTCAATACACTTATAACAATTCCCGGAAACTTTCAGCCATTGCAGGTATCAGGGCAGATCATCACAGCAAATATGGTTTTTTTACGACCCCGCGTTTTCATCTCAGATATGAAATTGACAGCAACACCACTTTAAGAGCTTCGGCAGGAATGGGTTACCGCAGCGCCCGAATCATTGCAGAAAACAATCATCTGCTTGCTACTTCCCGCCGTATTGTGACGGTAGAAGTACCCGAAATGGAGAAAGCTGTCAATCTTGGCCTGAATCTGACCCGTTGTTTTACCATTAATGGCCGCTTGATGACCCTGAGCGGAGAATTCTACAAGACATTTTTCAAAGACCAGGTGGTTATTGATATGGATCAGAACACTTCTGAAATTCACATCTATAACCTGGACGGGAAAGCTTATTCCAACAGTTTCCAGATTGAACTGCTATGGGAAGTGCTGAAAAACTTTGATGTTGTGCTGGCTTACCGCTGGAACGATGTTAAAGTAACCCAGCAACACATCCTTTTGCGCCAGCCTTTGGTGAATCGCTACAAAGGATTGGTGAACCTTTCGTATGCCACCAACTTACATAAATGGCAGTTCGATTTTACCTCCCAGTTTAACGGTGATGCCAGGTTACCTGATACCAAAACCAATCCTGAAAAAGATTATCAGCGGCCTGATAACTCACCGGCATACACCATCATTCACGCTCAGGTGAGCCGGTTTTTCAGAAAATGGAGCATCTATGCAGGTGTTGAGAATCTGACTGATTTTACTCAAAAGGATCCGATAGTGGCAGCCGATGATCCCTTTGGACCTTATTTTGATTCATCTATGGTGTGGGGCCCTATCATGGGAAGAAAGATCTATGCCGGAGTGAGGGTGACGTTGTGATGGCAGGTTTGGGATAGTGGATTAGTGGAATAGTGGGGTAATGGAATGGTTGACAGATGGGGTAAACAATACAGGATCAGATTTATGAGTTATCATTAATAAAATGAGAAAAATGATACACAAAAAATTATTTCAGATAATTTTGGCGGCAGTTATAATCCTTGTGAACACTACTGGCAAAATCATGGCTCAGAAGCCATCAGGCAGAGAAGAGGTAAAAATACAAACCGACCTGCATTGTGAAAGTTGCAAAAAGAAAATCGTTGATTACATGACATTCGAGAAGGGTGTAACGGCCATTTCAGCTGATGTTGACAGCAAGATCGTGACCATCGGATATCGAACCAACCGCACAAATGAGGAAAAACTTGTAAAAGCCCTCGAAAAACTTGGATACAAAGCCGTGGTAATCAAGGAAGAGGAAAAAGTAAAAGAGCCATTGCCAGGCCAACAAAATCAATGATTTGTTTACTGCCGGAACCCTTTTGTCCCAGGGGTCTAAAAAAACTGCTTTTCTTCAATCGGAATTTCCGTCCAAAAGGTCAGTTCGTGCAATGGCTTCTTAAAGGCGAGCCAGTCAATCAGTTCAAGACCGGTATTTTTATCCAGTTTTGTAATTGGAAAATGATAGATTACATGCATCCGGTCCTTCGACTTGTTTGATTTTTCGTGATGTGATTTTTTGTCTCTTTCTTCGCCGGTTTCACGCTTGCGAATAAGAAAGTTTTCCTTCAGCTCAAAATTTACAAGACCCTCATTTTTCGAAACATAAATATAGAACGACCGGATATGTTTGGCATGGATGGGTTTCATCCACAGAAAGGAAAAGAAATCATACTTCTGCTCCCTTTTGCTGGTATAAAAATAATTCAGATAGTTATCCAGTTTTGATTTTTTTGAAACAGCGTTTATTTTCCTGAAGGGATCGCGAAGTTCGTCAGGAAGATCATTAACGCGTTTTACAAGTCCATACATAATTTCGAGAAAGCCGTCATAGAATTCTTTATTCTTCTCATAGTTTTCCCGGATAAGTCGTTTTTTCTCTGATATTTTTTTTCTGAAGTTTCGAGAATGGTGTTTCGATTTTTTTTGTCTATTCTCAACTTCTTCCAACCAGTGCCCCATCAAAATATTAATTAGCGGATTATCGTATAATTGGATTAACGTGTTGCCCTTTTACGTGCTTTGCAAAAATAATGATTAAAGTCTTAAGTTGTACCAAAAGTGCTGTAGAAATAAGCAGATCTGATATCAGTGGAATTATGACTAACATGTTAACTTTGTATTTTTGTTACGAAATCCGGTAATCTTAAGGGTGTGTCGATAAAAAAGCCAGAACAGCAAAGCATTGCAATGAGTAAAATCATGAGAGGTGCGGTTTCTGATAAGCTTGGTATTCCTTCTCGCTCACGGATACTGATAGCTGTAAGTGGCGGTATGGATTCTGCAGCTTTACTGCATTTGTTTGCCAATACCGGTATTGAAGCCGGGGTAGCACATGTGAATTTTAAATTACGTGGTGAAGAATCTGACCATGATGAGATTTTTGTGAAGACATTGGCACATACATACGGATTGCCCTTTTATTGCCAGCATTTTGATACCGCAGATTTTGCCTCGCTGCAAGGTATTTCAATTCAAATGGCTGCGCGGCAACTCCGTTATAAATGGTTTGAAAAAATTGCCACTCAACATCAATGGGACTTTGTGGCCACTGCACATCACCTCGATGACCAGATCGAAACCTTTTTTATCAATCTGCTGCGCGGAACGGGCATCGGCGGACTAAAGGGCATTCCGGCAAAAAGCGGTATTTTTATCAGGCCGTTGATTGATATTTCGCGCAACGAAATTGAAAAATATGTCAGAGCCAATCGCCTCGATTTTCGTGAAGATTCAAGCAATATCAGCACCGATTATTTACGAAACCGGATTCGCCATCAGCTACTCCCGGTATTTGAGAATCTTCAGCCATCGTTTCGGAAAATCATGGCCGGTAATCTTTGCCTTCTTTCAGATGCTGAGTTGCTTTACCGCAAAGCTTTACATGAACTGAAAGATAGAATAGTCACGAAACAAGACTCCCGTGTGGAAATATCCTTTCCGGGATTGTTTGACAGTGGTTTTCCGAATTTGTTGTTGTACGAAATCCTTCATGAGTACGGATTCAACAGCGAACAAACTCAAATGATCTTAAAGACTGTGGATGCTCATTCCGGAAAAACTTTTTACAGTGCTAATCACCGGCTTATCAGAGACAGGGAGGTGTTTATCCTGCAACCAATCTCTGAAACAAGCCCTGCTGATTCAAAATTTGTGATCGAAAAGGAAATAACAGAAATTTTCGCTCCATTACATCTGATGTTTCATATTCAGCCAAAAAACATTGATTTTCACCCTGTGGCCGATCCAGCTAAAGCATTTTTAGACTATGACACCCTGAATTTCCCTCTCAGAATCCGCAAATGGAAACAAGGTGACAAAATGAAACCTTTAGGAATGAAAGGCCATATGAAGTTGAGCGATTTCTTTACCGCCAATAAATTTTCTATTGCCGACAAGGAACAGTCCTGGCTGCTGACTGATTCCAGCGACCAGATTGTATGGATTATCGGACATAGAATCGCCGATCAAAACAGGATAAAATCCACAACCCAAACAGTTTTCACCATTACTGTAAATGGGTTCTGATCCTTCGAAATTGCTGGCATAATGTAGTTTTATCAGCCTGTTGAACCGGGATGCCCCAAAAAGCGTTTAATTATATTCTATTTTTGCAAAAAAATCAAAACTATGAAATCATTTCTGAAACGCCTGCCATTACTACTCTGGCTTTCCGTTTTTTCAATGTCTCTTACTGCACAGATGATTGAACCTGTAAAATGGTCATTTGCCGCAAAGCGAATTTCTGTTTCAGAAGCCGAGATCATTTTCACTGCAACCATTGAACAAGGCTGGTACCTGTATTCCCAGGATTTGCCCGAAGGCGGGCCGGTGGCCACAAATTTTACTTTTAACGAAAGCAATGCTTACAAGCTTTCGGGAAAAGTAACAGAAGCTAAACCCATTGAAAAATTCGACGAGATCTTTAAGATGGACCTCAGGTATTTTAAGGGTAAAACCGATTTTATTCAAAAAATAATCCCTTCAACCGCCGATGCCTTTAAAGTAGCGGGATATCTGGAGTTTATGTGCTGCAATAATACCTCGTGTCTTCCTCCGACCACTGTTGATTTTGAGATAATGGTTCCGGCTTTTAAGGAGAAAGAACCTGCACAGGCAGCCCAGGAACCAACATCAATTACTCCTGAACCTGACAGCCAGGTTGTGGAAGAAACAACAACAAAAGTTTTGGAAACAACCCCTTTATCGGAAACAGTTGTGTCAGACAAGCCGTCTGAAACAAAGAGTGGCCTCTGGTATATTTTTATTGCAGGCTTGCTTGGCGGACTTCTGGCTTTGCTGACACCTTGTGTTTTTCCCATGATCCCAATGACCGTAAGCTATTTTATCCGAAATACAAGCAATAAAGCAAAGGGCAGAACCGATGCCCTGATTTACGGAATCTCTATTATCATCATTTATGTGGCGTTGGGAACGGGAGTTTCAATGATCTTTGGATCGGATGGTTTGAATCAACTTTCCACAAGTCCCATCTTCAATATTTTCTTCTTTCTGCTACTTGTTGTTTTTGCGGCAGCATTTTTTGGTCTCTTTGAATTGCAGATGCCTTCAAGCTGGACAACGGCCATTGACAATAAGGCTGAAAGCACCGGCGGTTTTATCGGCGTTTTCCTGATGGCATTGGTTCTTGTATTAGTGTCATTTTCCTGCACCGGACCTATTATTGGTACATTGCTCGTTGAAGCAGCAGTTTCAGGCAATAAACTTTCGCCCATTATTGGCATGACTGGTTTTTCGGTGGCATTGGCAATTCCTTTCACATTGCTGGCTGTGTTTCCATCCATGTTGGGAAATATGCCCAAATCAGGCGGATGGCTGAATTCGGTGAAGGTGGTACTTGCCTTCCTGTTGCTTGCTTTCTCGTTGAAATTCCTTACGGTTGCCGATTCCGTTGGTCAATGGGGACTGATGAGCCGTGATGTTTTTCTGGCCATCTGGATTGTAATATTTACTATGCTGGGATTTTACCTTCTGGGAAAACTGAAGTTTCATCATGATGATGATTTACCCTATATATCGGTACCACGTGCATTTTTAGCCATCATTTCCTTTGCCTTTGCCATTTACATGATTCCCGGAATGTGGGGTGCTCCGCTTACTTCCATCAGTTCATTTGCCCCCTCTATTACCACCCAGGTTTTTAATATCAATCATCCGGGGCAGAACACCTCAGTTATTTCCGGCTCTCAAAACACGCAGGATTTGTCTTCCTATAAAACCAAGGAGGGTATTTCGGGCCTGGTAAAATTTCTGGATTATGAAGAAGGAATAGAATATGCGAGGAAAACCGGTAAGCCTGTTTTCCTCGATTTTACCGGACATGGTTGTGCAAACTGCAAGAAAATGGAAGCATCTGTATGGAGCGATCTGCAAGTCGTTCAGCGACTGCGCGATGAGTATGTGATTATCTCGCTGTATATTGACGACCGTAATGAGATTCCGCGGGAAAAACAATACGTTTCGGAATTCAGCGGAAAACGCATCAGGAATATTGGTAACAAATGGAGTGACTTTCAGGCCAGACGTTTTGGTGTGAACTCCCAGCCATATTATGTTTTGCTGGACCACCAGGAAAAGCAACTTGCCAAACCATACAGTTTCAACACCAATGTTGAGCAATTTATTCAATTCCTCGATTCGGGCATTAACGCCTTCCGCCGGGCAAAATAAGGAGTATGTATAATGATCCTGAGTCGGTCGAAGTTGCAATATGATTAATCATACAACCTCAATCGAAAGCTATTTTATTAACATAAAATACGTTTCGCTGATTTTTTAAGGGCAGATAGTTATTCACGATTGTCTGGTAGCCTGAAGCAAGAAAGAAGTTATCGTACCAATGAGTAAACCGGCTGTTTTGCTCAAGAGTGATCCTGTCTTTTGAGTATTTTGTTTCGATGTTGGCATAAGAACTTTGTGTGACAACCTGATTTTCTTTCACCTGTTTCCATGCAATCTTTCCATCGTGGTTAAATGCCAGTGCAAGTCCTCCTTCATCCATATAAATAGCCACCTTTTCAGCCTGGTCGAATGTACGTATATTAATCATTTCCATACCATTATCCCAAAGCAGGCGGCCTTGCTGGTCAAAGGCCACGACCATTGCATGACTGTATCGGTAGCCGTCGAAAACTGAATAACTCCTCGGTACCGGCCTTCCGTAAAAATCATAAACAACCGTGGTTATTGTCCGGTAATCAGGAGTATATGCTTCAGCAAGGATCATATAAATATCATGATACTTTTCAATGTTATGAATGACCAGGTTATGTTCAAGACCGGAGGTTCCCGCACTGCCTAATAAGCCACCAAGTGACCGTCTTTTTTTATCAGATGACTTCCCGCGCAGATAGGTTTCAAAATTGGCAAGTTCGGCAAAATTGTAAAACTGCACAAGAGGTTCACTTAGTTCTGAATCTGCAATGATCCTGTAAAATCCTGAGGATTTTGTACCCTCGGTATCGGATGCAAGAGAAGTCCTGTGATGTGGATTAGCGGTAAAGCTTCCTAATACCATGAAACTGTCATTATCAAGCCTGACATATTCTGCCGAGGTCGCCATTTTGCGGTTTTCCCCCCTGATCAGAGGCATAAATGTCTTTTCATGGCCAACTACATCGAAACGATGAAGGTAGAGAGCATTGCGGCGACGGTCGTTGCGCATGCTGGTGAGTGCAAGAATCTCGCTGGTAACGCTGTCAGCGCAGATGTTTTCAAGGAAGATTCCCCCTGACTCATTTAGTTTCAAATCGAGTATTTCGCCTGTTTCTATGTCGATCCGGTAAATTTTGCATGTGTTTTTAGCGTTCGATCCCAGATAGCAATATTTGGCCTGCCTGATAAAACAAAAAGGATTGAACCGTTTATCAGTTTTACCCTCAAAAACACTTAATTGCTTTTTTTTGGTGCTGATATTCAGTATATATACATTGGTATCGGCAGAAGTTTTTGAGTCATAAAAAAGAATGGATAGTTCCCCGTGTGAATGTGAATAGGCTCCATATTCATGATTGCGGGGAACCGGGTGTAAAAATTCCCATTGCATGTCCATGTTTGTATCGTAGAAACCAAATCCCCATTTGCGAAAATTCTTTTCTTCAATGTCGCTGGTTTTCAATAAAATCATCAATCCATCAGCGCCTATTGGTATCAGCAGAAAAGGCTCAGCATTGGGATGTGCTTCCAACTCAATTCTTAACGGATGATTATCAGATTGCCCATGAACGCTGAAAGCAAAAAAGACAAGGCAAAGTATAATCAGTGGAGGTCTCAAGGATCTTTGGGTAAGCTTTAAATTAATACAGCTTCAACAGAACAGGCAAAGGTGCAGAGATTATTCTTTTTTACCTATGCTGCATTCACGGCTGGCAAATAATAAAAAAATACCTGCAATCAGAATGGTTTGGGCAGCATAAAAGTAGTTTCCCCATAAATGGCCAAGGAATGTTCTGCAGTTGAAAATAGCTATTATGCCGAGAATGAGCAGGATGACGCCAACTAATCCTGAGATCATAGCAAGAACTTTAAGTAAATTTTTCATAGGGGCACGTTTTAAATGAAGCGGTAAAATTATTAAAAATAATGAATGATACAATAATTGTTGGTATTTATAAATGACCGGCAGACAATCTGCCATATGCTCAGCCGGGAAGGAAATCAACACCCGCCGGGACATGATGACCCAGCAGGTGTTTTCGTATGTATATCAATTAGTTATGAAAGGTTGGCAGGTATTTGAAACAACAATTCAGGTGTTTCATGTAAAATCTACAACAGGCCTGACAATTATTGTTTTATAATCCTTTGAATTTCTGACTGAGTGCCGTATATAATTCGTATCAGATACATTCCACGAGGCATAGCAGTCAAGTCAAGGTGGTATCGGGTTGTGCCACTTAATTCGCTCTGTATCAATCGCTCACCCATCATACTAAAGATCTCGAGTATAATATTTTGTTCTCCGATAGCTTGTTCGACTCTCAAGGTAAAGTTACCGTTACCAGGATTTGGATAAACCGTGAACAGCGATGTTGAAATTTCCGGTTGCAAAATTGAGGATTCAAAGGTTTCGGGATTTACTTTTTCAGCTATTACGGCAGCCGGAAGGAAGCAATATACACTATCGGGATCAATCCAGGCACGCAGGTAGCCGCCTGATTCAACAACAGTACCTTCAAGCATCATAATAACACCGCTGGTTACCAGTCTGGCAATACCACCATCCTGAACCACAAAATTCGAAGTCTGAATGGTGTCGTAAGCCGAAAAACAGGTATCCATCAGAGGAGTAATGGTGATATTATCCAACGCCAGGAACTTAGGAGTAACTGGTGCCGTCAGGTCAATGACCAGCGGTGTGGTGCCTCCGGCCGGGTTCACTGTGTTGGTTTCACCCCACATTCCGTCGAATGATTGAACATACCCCATAACACCTCCATCGGCCAGGCTGCGTTCTTCAATACGGCGCACACCATTTGCATTCACATTGGGAATGATAGTACCCCAAAATCCATCAATACCAGAAACGCTGCTCTTATAAAATGCTGCATACTGGGAGATGCCTGCATAATTAATCCCCACGCTCTCAATGCTTGTGCCTGCTATTGGCCGGCCTTTTAATTCAAGGTTTTCGTCATACAGGAAAACAAAATTCTTTGGAAAGAATTCTGATAATCCCATTAATGCAGTTCCCAGGTTCGTATTGGCTTCTGTACCAAAGCCTATCACCATGACAGCATCAGAAATGGTGAGGTAATTCATTGCTGTTGTTCCACCAGCGCCGTCATTGATACGGATTCTCATGAACACTTCATTACCCGGAGTAAATCTTGCATTTCCGGTAGCTTCAAGAATGAACCAGCCAGTATAACTTCCATTTTCATCGGTTATAAATTCTCCGTGGTTGGCAGTAGAATTAAAACTCGGACTGGTTGAGCGGTAGAAGTTACCGTCCTGAACTACAAAAATACAGTTTCCAGCACCTCCGGATGTTGCACCATCGGTGGAGATAACAGCCTGATTAATATATTTGTATGTAGTATTAGGTAGCAGATTATCCATTTTGGCTCTGAATGCGTAAGGTAATCTGTTGTTTGACGGTGAATCAGCATTTATGTACGCTGGTAGCAGAATACCACTGATTGAAGGCTCCGGCATGATCTGAACCACACTGCTTATTGCCTGCGTAAGCCCTTCTGCATCGGCATTAAGAGAATAAGTACCAACATCATCAAAAAACACATTATTAAAAGTAGCAACACCGGCAATGGCTGCAACGTTGAGTGTACCACTGACAGTGCCACCAACAGGGATTGCTTTGCCGGCCAAACTCAGGCTAATGGTTCCGGTAAAGCCCGGATCAACGGTATTGTTGGGTCTGCGTGCTTCCACGGTGAAGGTTGATACCGGCTGATTGATGTACCCTGATTGCGGAAACCCAGCAAACGCCAGATGTGTTGCCGGTGAAATCACATTGAAAGGAGCGCTTGCACCCGGGAAAAGGTTCATTCCACTAATGGTCATTGCTACGATGATCACTCCATCTTCGGGAGTGTCATAAGTTACATCACTCAGCACCAGGGTATTTTGTCCTGCTGAAATGGTGCCGTTGATTGTGCCACCCAAAGAACCGGTCCCGGTTCCCAGAATAAGCATTACCTGGGTATCTGTATCTACATTGGAAAGCACATTATCAGCACTTTGAGACTGAATGGTTACTGAAAAAGGTATATCAACTGTTGGGGCAACGCCTCCATTCACATCAGTGATTACTAATTTAACAGGTAATACGGGAGTATAAGTAAATCCACTAAGGGTCACATTGTCGAAACGCCAGGTGCCGGCACCAGAATAATTTCCGGTTCCCACACCAGAATCCGGAGGATACTTTGCATCTGCATTTGCACGCATATAAGCCTCATTGGGGCCATAAGACAATGATGCATTCTGATTAAATGCCAATGGTGAAAAAATGGATACGATCCTGACTCCGAAGTAAGGATTGTTGTTGGCGGCAGGAACGCCTGAAAAATCAAACTCAAAAGGATAAAAAGTATCATGCGGGGAAAGTTCACCGTCATTATTATCCAGTGCAGTCCAGGATACACCCCCGTCAGTAGTGTAATCAACCTGAGCCCAGCGGGATGCTGTTCCTGAAGACCTGTGGTCAAAATTCAGCAGGATATCTTCAAAACCGACAGTACTTACCATAAATTGAATACCTGCGGTACCGGAGGATGTGCTTTGTGTTGGATAAGTGCTTGTATTCCATGCTTGCCCTGGATTTCCTGAAGCATATGTTGTAGAAGTTCCTCCGGTATTTGATGCAGTGCCTGTTCCAATATTTGGATTCAAATTGCTGCCATCAAAATCCCATTGAGTGATAATCGTGGGAGTTGGAGGTGTTTCACCCGTTGTTGCGCTGGCCTGAGGTACATCTCCATCAGTTTTGTAATTGATGGTAACCCCTGTGCCATTGTAAGGGAAAATTTTAAAGAAATATTCAGTCTCGGGAGTCAGGCCGGTAAACTCGTGGCTTCCTTTGGCAGCAGAAACATTCTTTACCAGGCCGCCATCGGCTTCGGGGGCCCCATCCACCGGTGGAACAATATCGCCAAAACCAACATTGCTTCCTTTTATGAGGTAAGCATCAGCCAGGGTTTCTGTCCAGGACAATGTGATGGAATTATATGAATTGGCTGTGGCTTCAAAAGCCGTTGGATGATTATCAGGCTCGATGGCAAAGGTGGTGGCCTCGGCAGTTACACCGGGTGAATAATTAGGGTTGTCATACGACCATGCTTTGTAGAAACAGGTATCTTCGGGATTGAGGCCGGTATGGCTGAATGGAGAGGTAATCCCGGCATAGATGAGTGTTCCGCCGGCAAACTCCTGCCCTGTAGCTGGCAATTCACCGGAAGGCTCGTTGAAAATACCTGTTTTATTAAAAACAACAGCAACTGTGTTATCAGCAGCATTTGGCGTAAACAACAGGTCTATCTGGCTGGAGGAAATCGTATTTGCTGCAAATGAAACCGGGGGGTCAACCGCAAGTATGGTATTTGAAAAATCACCAAGACTTCTTGGAACCAGTTGCATGGTGGACTGGTATTGCAGCACAACCGCCGTGATATCCTGTGGAACCGCAGGAATGGGTTGCCCGATATAATTCAGATCGCTGTAAGCGGTGCGTAAAATCCCTGTTGCTTTTGAATTATCACTGATCGTGTAGTTGGTTCCTGATATAAAATTACCAGTTCCGCTAATGCTGACACCCGCTACTTTAACCAATCTGGCCTGAAAGTCAGTGGTCAATTCAGCTAATGTGAGTTCTTCCGGTACAATAACATTGTTGCTGCTTGTTGCAGCTCCCGGATCTGCAACCGGGGTGAACTGAAGCATGTTGTTATAGAATCCGAGCGTACCCGTGATTCCGGTAATTCCATCATATAAATTGTAGGTTGTTGTGATTTTGCCATTAGGATCATCAATCAGGATTGCACCGGTGGCATCCTGGATATATTTGGCATTACGACTACTGGTTTTAAAAGTTAAAACCGCTTCTCCGGTCAGTTTAAAAACATCAGAGGTTTTTGCGCTGGCATATGCTCTGAGACTTGCAATATCCGCAACCTCTATGACAGGAGGAAACGAATATACCGCCTGCACTACCGGGCTGTTATCCCAACCGATTTTCGATGCATATGCCCAGATGGCAGTGTTTGTTTCCACGCCAATAGGATCCGTAAAATAAGTCCAGGGGCCGTCATCACCAGTAAAACTGTAATATACGTCTGACTCTTCAGTAGATGTTGAGATGACAACACTCTGAGGTGCGTAATAAGATCCACCGGGGGGATTGAAGGTAGGAGCAGCAACTATGGGGGT
>CAYQRU010000097.1:0-795 GCA_964419945.1 uncultured Bacteroidales bacterium
AAAACTGGTGAAATACAATTGCGAAAAATTGATGAAATTAAATTTGCTATTTACAATAGTCAATGCTTACAATCCCAGAAAATAATGCTGATATTTATTGAAATAAGCAAATGCCTTAATACGGGTGGAGTCATTCGCAGGAGACTGAATAGGCATACTACTGGTATGATCCCAGATGAACACATCGCCGGGAGTGATAAACCCAAAACCATCATTAAAAGCATAATAAGCAAAAGAAAGAGCAGCGGGATCTAACATATTTTGTGAAAACAGAAATTCTTCAGTTTTCAGTGTCATCTGGGATAGCAAGGTTTTAGCCATATCAGTCTGGCAACATATGCGGTCAATGATTCCATGCGATTCCAGTGCGCCACCAAGCCACAACATGGGAATGGCAAATTTTGATGGCTCGTAATAGGGTGTGTCGTCAGGCAGGCGATGCCCGTGATCAGCGAGAATGATGAACAGCGTGTTATCGTATATGGGCTTTGTTTTGGCTTTCTCAAAAAATGCTGCAAGACATTGATCTGTATAAGCAATACTACTTAGAAATTTTTCATCTTCAGTATTTCCGGGAAATTTGGGTTCACAGGGGATTTCGAAGGGCTCATGACTACTGAGGGTGAAAAGCACCCTGAAAAACGGTGTGGAAGCTGTATCGAGATCAGCACTGAGGCGGTCAAATACATATTCGTCATGTACTCCCCACTTTGTGTTCCTCAGTGACCTGGGAAAATCGTCCTGGGAAATAATCTCCTGGAATCCGGATTGATAAATGTATGCCCGAATGTTTGA
>CAYQRU010000097.1:805-14000 GCA_964419945.1 uncultured Bacteroidales bacterium
CGTAATAGAATGTGCAATGATAACCTTCAGCTGTCAGGTGTTTGGTAATGGAGTGTAATTTTGATGCCTTTGAAGTACTTTTCATGATGGCCTGGGTGGATTGGGCAGGAAATCCACTGAGGATGGCTACCAAACCTTTGTTACTCCTGTCGCCTGATGCAAAAAAGCGGGTAAAGAGCAATCCTTCTTCTGCCATGGCATTGAAGCCGGGAGTAACATCTTTTCTACCCCCGAGAGGTTCAATAACTTTTGAGGTGAAACCCTCCAGAATAATCATTACAATATTTGGCCTTTTGGTGGCAAGTATATTTCTGGTTTCTCCACTTTCTGACATCATTTTGCCAAAAACCTGGCTGGCAGTTTCATCATTGATATAGCCGGGATATTTTTTATTCATATTACCTGATTTCAGCACGCTGTGCAAGAAGTTCCACGCCACGTTGAGTGCGGCATGGTTGTAGAAAACCTGGTGGCTGAAGTACACCTTACCCGGATTCATGGATGCCAGGCCAAATCCTCCACGGATGGGTATGATGGTGGTTGCTGCAATGAAAAGGAACAGAGGAATACCAAGCCAATGTGTTTTTTCTGGTTTTATCTTCTGTACAAAGATGCTGAAACAATAATACGAACCTGCAAAAACGATCAGCACCCCTGCAATGAACAAAAGCAATTGCCAGGGTTCCAGGGATGCGGTGGCTTCACGTGGTGACATCAGGAAAAAGAGCGGAGTGGCATCAATCCTGAAATGCCATTGTCGGTAAAGCTCCAGGTCGGCGAGCATGATGATGGAAAATCCAAGCAATACGAAAACGGTATAGGTGCTGATGATTGCCCTGGTGATCCTGCCGGAAAAGAAAAATATTCCGGCTACCAGCGATGTAAGCATTACGAGGTATCCTGTCATAGAAGCATCCATGCGCATACCATTGAGAAAAATGTTGAACCAGTCTCCGATTGGAATGGAGAAAGATCTGCCGTGATGATAAAGCATAAACAGTAAGCGGGCTACGATAAAGAACACCATCCAGAAGATGGTATAGCGTAATAAATAGATAAGCCTGGTTTTCACAAACTTTCGATTAAGTTCAGGATCTGGTTTTAACCATGTTCTTGTTTCAATTCACGTATTTCGTTTTTCAGGATTTCAAAGTAGTAATCTGACTATATCAGAATGGATATCCGATCCCAAAATTCCATACAACATCCCGTATCTGAAACTTTGACAGAACAACCCAACGTTCATCGTTCTGTTTTGCCGGATTACTTACCTTTATGGCCCCATCTACCCGGAAAATAAAGAAGCTGAAATCGAACCTGAGACCTAACCCTGAGCTGATAGCTATCTGTTCGTAAAAAGAAGATGCTTCGAATTTTCCTCCCGGGAAATCAATATTGTCATTCAGCATCCAGATATTCCCGGCATCAGCAAATACGGCAACATTTATAAAACTATACATCGGGAAACGGTACTCGGCGTTACTTTCTATCCACAATTCACCCATTTTATCAAAAGCATTATCGGGATCGCTGAACTTACCAGGTCCCAGGGAGCGTATTTCCCAACCCCGGTTACCATTGGCTCCGCCGGCATAAAAGCCTTTTTCCACCGGCAATACATCCGAGTTACCAAAAGGTACTCCAACACCTCCGGCTATCCTGAAAACCAAATAACTTTTGGGATTGATAAACCTGTAATATCTGAAATCAGTTTCAGCCCTGACAAATTGAGTGTAGCGAACACCCAACCTGGTGTAGAAACCTTCATCGCTTTTCGGCTGGTTAAAAAGCTTGTCTGTAAGTTGAAACAAGTTACCGCTTTCTTCAATATTGGCTCTGAAAAAGACGAAATCCCGATTTTTTCTCTGCGATTGGTTATTGAAAGTAAATACATAACGCGATAGAGGAACCAGATGATTGGTATATTGATATTTCAGCCTTGGATCTCTTAGTGTTTCTATCCAAGCGGTAAATTCATCGGAGCGGGTGATTCTGACAAAATTCAGTTCAACAGGTATCAGCGTATGGCTTTTGATGGCTGATTCCCGCCATTCATAACCAAAAGAAGCATTCAAAATGTAGCGTGTATAATCTGGCCGGCGCTGGAAGTTCAAACCTGAAGCCAGAGTAGTGCCTGGCATCGCATGACGGGCAAAACGTTGCTGTCTGACAGGTATTAGTAAACGTGGAAGATTCAGCCTCAGTTCAATTCCTGCTTCGACTGTGTTAAATCCAAGGAAAAAAGGGGTAATTTCACCGAATGAGCGTTGCATTTCGAGCCCGCCCTTAATTTTTACTGAAAACATTTCGCCCCCCCGGAAAAGATTGCGGTTACCATAACTAAGATTTCCGCCCATTCCCAAAAACCCTCCGGTATTGGTGCCTTCTGCCTCAATAGTAAAGATTTTTGAAGGATTACGGCCAATATCAATGAAACAGTTTATCAAACCATAGTCTTCCACTTCAAATTCAGTGATGGGTTCGAAATTCATATTTACAAATCTGACAATTGACAGGTTCGATAAGCGACTGTAGGTCAGGTTGGCATTGTCAAGCCCGTAAAAATTACCGCCTCTCAAAAACATGAACCTGTCAATGGTGGAAGGGATTAACCGCAGTTTTTCCCTGTACAGAAAATTATATTTGTACGGCCAGCCGGAGTTCCTGGCTTCCTGCGAAATAGTGAGTGTGTCAAAAGATATATATTCACCGGGTTGGAACCTGAAATCTGTGTTGATGAAAATGTCGTTAACCTTATAGCGAAGATGTTGCTTTTCAATGCTTTTGCCGGTCGCCTTTTCTCTTTGACGTGGTTGCTGAAATTCGATGATCAGGTTCATCTGCCTGCTTTTTAAATTGCTGTCAACCTTGTAAAGTATGTAATCATTATTAAAGAAGTAATAGCCCTGGTTTCGCAGGAAGTTAGTAATCCTGTGACGTTCATCGTCAAGCATATAGGCATCGTAATTGATCCCCGGTCTGATCAGTGAATTAGAGGTGTCGCCCAGCACAAATCCGGCAAGCTTATCATCTTTGATTGAATATGAAACATTCCTGATTGTATAAGGCTCACCGGAGTGGATAGAATATATAACTCTGGCAGCTTTTTTTGTTGTGGTGATTTGCTTATTGGTTTCTGCTTCGAAATAGCCTTTGGCAGCCATGTATAGTTTCATTTCCCTCACTGTGTTGTTAACCAGGTTAGTGTCCAGAAAAACTGGTTTTTTGCCTAGGCTTTCCCTGATCCATTTGGATTTAAACCGCTCATAGAAAAAAGTGTTCAGTCTGAAAAGCCCCAGAAATTTCCGGTTAGGTTTCTGGTGAATGAAGCCTTCCAGTTCATCGGTGGATATAGATTTATTATCGGTTTTTATTTTATTATGATCCAGCAATATGCCTTCGCGTTGCACCTTTCCTGGTGAAAGGCATGATACCAAAGGTAAGAGCAGGATTATGAAAGAGAAAAAAACCAGCGGACGAAACTTCATCATAAAAAAACTTTCGGCAGCAAAAATATGCAAAATCGCTGTTAAGAAAGCGATAAGGTCCAGAAGTGTTATACCTTTGGAACGTACAGATTATTTTTCATGTACATGCTGTTGCGAAATATGGAGGTGTACCAAGAGGCGCCCGATTTTCATCATATTTAAACGTAAATGGATTAATCTGTTACATTTTTCGGGCAAAATTGAAAGAATTTTGCGTGTTTGGTTCAGAGCAAAATTTTCCTTCGTAATTTAGCCCGCAAAAATATGGAAACACCTGCCGGAATAAATAGCGTTGTGATCCTTGGGGCGGGAAGTGTAGCCACCCATCTGGCACACGCACTGAATCTGCACGGCTACCGGATCGCTCAGGTCTACAGCCGCACCAGCGATTCTGCCGAGTTACTTTCGCTGAAAACTAATTCAGAGTATATCACCGATATTGAACATCTGAAAAAGGATGCTGACCTGTATATCATTGCATTAAAGGACTCAGTGGTAGAATGTTTGATCAAAAAGCTGGCGGTTAAAGGAATAGCAGTTCATACTTCGGGCACCTTGCCAATGAGTTTGCTGAAGCATATGTCAAAACACTATGGAGTTTTTTATCCGTTGCAGACTTTTTCAAAATCACGTCACATACGATTTGACCATATTCCTGTTTTTTTAGAGGCTTCCGACAAATACACAATGGATGCATTAAGAGAAGTGGCTGTCAGTCTGACAGATAATATTTACGAAATCAGTTCAGAACAAAGGCGTTATATCCATCTGGCAGCAGTCTTTTCATGCAATTTCTCAAATTTTATGTATGTGGCAGCGGCAGACATTCTTAAGAAGCACAACATCAGTTTTGATGTTCTCATTCCATTGATCCGCGAATTTTTTGACAAGGTAACTGTGATGGAACCATGGGAAGCTCAGACAGGACCGGCTGTCCGAGAAGATAAAGCGGTGATTGATAAACAATTGGAATTGCTGAACGAATTCCCGGAATTCAAAGAAATTTATATCAGGATCACACAAGCAATCATTCAGCGCAAGAGTAACGAAATGAAAGTCTGACTTATGAATAACTACAAAGAACTATTACGGCATGTGACAACATTTATTTTCGACTACGATGGTGTACTTACCGATGGCAATGTCATTCTGATGAGTGACGGCGATGCTCTTCGAACAGCCAACGTTAAGGATGGATACGCTCTTCAGTTAGCCGTAAAAAATGGCTACAGGGTCGTGATTATTTCAGGTGGGCATTCTCCCTCGATGGAGCATCGGTTCAAGGCTTTACGCATCAATGATGTTTTCCTTGGAGTGGATAAGAAAATTGAGGTTTTAAGAAAATACCTTGAAAATAATGATATTGATCCCATGCAGGTACTTTATATGGGCGACGACATCCCTGATTATGAAGCCATGTTAATGTCCGGAGTTCCAACATGTCCTGCTGATGCTTCTGAGGAAATCAAGTCCGTTTCAAAGTATATAAGCCACCGTAGCGGAGGACAGGGGTGCGTCAGAGATGTTATTGAACAGGTGATGAAGATACAGGGTAAGTGGATGAATGACAGCGCTTTTCATTGGTAGAAATCATTAAATCAAAGGTTGTAAAACCAATTTATTAAATGCAGCAAGAGGCATGATGGTTGGATTCATTCTCTGACATAATCCATACTGTTAAGAAGTCATGCAAATCATATCCAATATAACTACTTACTTTCTTAGTCTCCCAATAGCTCAATCTTTGATAAATTCAACAATATATTAATCAGCCAATAAAAGTTTATTCATGAAAAAAGTTGTTGTTCTTGGAGCCGGATTGGTAGGCAGTCCTATTGCCCGGGATCTGGTTCGTGATTTTGAAGTGATTGTTGCAGACATAAATCTTCATGCACTGGAAAAGCTGGAGCGTACATCTGGTATCATTACAATGGTTTCTGATCTCAGGGATGCTCAAGAAATAACAAGGTTGCTTAAAAATGCACATTATGCAGTCAACGCCGTGCCCGGGGCAATAGGTTATAAAACATTGGAAACATGTATATTGGCCGGCGTTGATACGGTTGATATAGCCTTTATGCCGGAGGAAGTGATGAACCTCGATAAGACCGCCCGCGAACATAATGTGTGTGTTATCAGCGATATGGGTGTGGCTCCGGGAATGAGCAATTTGCTGGCTGCTTATGCGGGTCAGTTTTTCGATCATTATCAGAAACTTGAAATTTATGTTGGCGGATTGCCTAAGGTTCGTACCTGGCCCTGGGAATATAAAGCAGTTTTTTCACCAGCCGATGTGCTGGAAGAATACACCCGGCCGGCTCGCTTTGTTCGCAACGGAGAAATTGTGATCAAACCGGCATTATCAGAACCGGAACTCATTGACATGCCTGTGGTTGGAACGTTGGAAGCATTTAACAGCGATGGGCTTCGCTCCTTGTTGCACACACTTGATGTTCCCGAAATGGTTGAAAAAACGCTGCGATATCCCGGTCATGCCGAACTGATGCGTGTACTGAGCCATGCAGGTTTTTTCAGCACCAAAGAAATTGAGATGGATTTGCTGCAAATCCGGCCAATTGATTTTACTTCAAAGATACTTTTCCGGCAGTGGAAGCTCAATGAAGGTGAAGTAGACCTCACGGTAATGAAAGTCATCGCCCATGGCGAGAGTGCAGGGGAGAAGAAAACAATAACCTGGCATCTTTATGATGAGTATGATCCTCATACAGGAGTGCACAGTATGGCAAGAACCACAGGTTATGCGGCCACTTCAGCGCTGCGTCTTATGGCCTCCGATCGCTTCCGCAAAGTCGGGGTAAATGTTCCGGAATATATTGGCCGGTCACCTGAATGTGTGGACTTTATGATTGAAGAACAAAGAAAAAGGGGCGTGAATTATAATAGGTCTGATTCCTGACGTGTTTTTTCAAGAACAATTTCTGGCAGTTATTACCCGAATTACCTTACAGTTATCTCGCTGACAAAAATCCATGATGGCTGTCCTTCGCCATTATGTCCAGGCGGGCAAGTACCGAGGTTAAACATATGCACGCGTATAAAGCGAATATTTTTTACTTCTTGCTGAACGCTGAAGAGTTGAATCAGCTTGCCTTTTTCATCTACCGGAACCTCATTTACGACTTCGCCAATTGTGCCGAAATTCTTTCCATCCTCTGAAACTTCAAAAACCACCCGTTCAGGATAGAAAATCCATGCAGTATAATTTTGCAGGGCATCTGCTGTAATCTCAAATAAATTGGTAGATTCAGGGAGTTCGACAGTGGCCGTCATATGGTCACCAAGAAAGCCCAGCCAATTGCCATCACCAAAATGATTGCTGCCCCGAATGCCATTCACAAGGGTGAATTCTCCCTGTCCGTCATATTTGGGGTTGTTGGCATGTTTTAAGGTGAGATTACAGGCAAAAGCTTTGTGAATATCAAAGCTGCGGTTGAGCATTTGTTCGCGTTTGCCCTCTCCTGAGAATACAGCCGCGATCAATCTTGTACTTTCTTTGATTTCAAAAGGTGCATGATAAACCATGGATTGTCGATCAGGCATACTTCCGTCGAGGGTGTAGCGGATCACAGGATCAATGGCTTCGGTGTGCAGGGACAATCTAAGGCTGCGGTTATGCGGATTTACTTCAGGTAGTACATTGACACTGAAAGCGCTGCGTGAATAATTAATGCCAAGTTTCTCGTAGCGTTGGTATTGCGAATTCATCCGGTTTGAGAAGTCCATCCAGTTACGCCTTTCTTTGGGAGACCACAGGACTTCAGCCAAGGCAGCTATCCGCGGAAATACCATATATTCAACCTGTTGTGTTGTAGGCATGAATTCTGTCCACACATTGGCCTGTGCTCCCAACACAAGTTTACCTTGTTCTTGAGTAAGTGCCGCGGGAACAGGTTCGTACCCATACACTTTCGAAAGTGTGGTAAAACCGCCAATTGCCAACGACTCCGGGGAAGGATCACCCTGATGATGATCAAAATAGCAGTGGCTCCCCGGGGTCATAATAACCGTATTGCCCAGTTTTGCAGCTTCAATCCCACCATGTTCCCCACGCCATGACATCACTGTAGCGTTGGGTGCCAGACCACCTTCCAGTATTTCATCCCAGCCGATCAGTTTACGGCCATTTGCATTAAGAAATCTTTCAATCCTTTGAATGAAATAACTTTGCAGTTCATTCTCGTTTGCCAGTTTTTCATTCCTGATACGGGCCTGACATTTTGGGCAGGAGCGCCAGTTGGATTTATCGGCTTCATCGCCGCCAATATGAATGAATGTTGATGGAAACAAGCCCATCACTTCGGTGAGTACTTCTTCAAGAAAAACAAAAGTGCTGTCGTTTCCGGCGCAATAAATATGAGTGATAGGCCATACGCCTCCGGAAGGAACTCCGAGGTTTTGACCGGTGCAGGAGAATTCAGGATAGGCAGCCAGAGCAGACATGACATGTGCCGGCATTTCAATCTCCGGGATGATTGTAATATTGCGCTTTACTGCATATTTTACCAGTGCAGATACTTCTTCCTGTGTGTAGAAGCCACCGTAGGTGGCATTTGTCCGGTCGTTGGTAAGTGGGCGGTCATCCCAGTGTTTGTGTTCTAAATCATTCCGCCAGGCGCCAATTTCGGTAAGTTTTGGATATTTTTTGATCTCCAGTCTCCAGCCCTGATCATCAACAAGATGCCAGTGAAAGATATTAATTTTGTGCATGACCAGGTAGTCCATCAATTTGTAAATGAACTCTAAAGGCATAAAATGCCTTGACACATCAAGGTGCATGCCCCGGTACGGAAAACGTGGATAATCAATAATTTTGCATGAAGGTAATGTACTTTGCCCAGCACCGCTCAGCATCTGGCTGATGGTTTGAATTCCGTAAATAATCCCGGCTTTGGTATTGGCTGAAAGTATTACTTGTTTGGATGAAATTTCAAGGATATAGCCTTCATCGGCTATTTCATCCTGTTGGGTCTCAGAAATCTTCAGGATTATTGAGTTATTACCTTTGAGTTCCTTCATCTGTGAAGTCGCGGGTCGAAAGCCGGAAATGGGTTCCCATAAACCAACAGCGTAATTTGCCAGAACTTCCAATTCCTCATTTTGATAGATCAGCTTTGTGTGCGAATCAATTTTGAAGTTGCCTTTGGTAAATGAAACTTTTGCTGGTAGAGGTATGACATTGACCTTATGCTCTGATTGGCTGTTACGGCAACCCAGGCAGAAAAATATTGACAAAACCAATAAGACCTGAAACCATTTATGCATGTTCTTAACTTTTGTGGGTCATACAAATAAAAATGTGAAGACAAAAGTACAATCTCTTACAGATTTATACTACAAAGCAATTTTTGAAACTTCATGATTACCGTTTGTTTTGGCTGTGATCACAAAGGTGCTGTATAAAACTAAGAATCTCTGAATCTTCAAAAGTCCTAATTCGTTTATTTGCTCAGATAAACCCTTCTGGAATCTGTTAATTAAGAACAGGAAGGCAAGTTCTGGCTGAATATAACTTGCTATAATCGGCCAAAACCTGTTTTATGGAACAGCCAGTAATCGCAGGAAGGCAGAATGAAATAGCCCATCCTGAAGAAAGTTTTAGCCTCCGGAGAGGCTGAATTTATTGCCGTTTACGGCCGTCGCAGGGTTGGGAAAACCTACCTCATCAAGGCTTTCTTTTACGAATTGATCTGATTATTGACCGTAAAGACAACACCATCAATCTATGCGAGATCAAATTTTCCACTTCCGGTTTTGTAATTGACGCCGCTTATGCCGCCGAATTGCGTAATAAAATTGAGGTATTCAGAAGGATAACCGGAACCCGGAAAAATGTCTTCCTCACCATGATCACTACTTCCGGCCTCATCAAAAATGAATACGCCACAGAACTGGTTGGTAGCGAAGTAACCATTGAAGAACTGCTCTGAAAATCTAATGATGCTCTCAGTCAAAGATGCCGGAGGGACCCAAGCCCTGATGCAGGAAACCCGCCGGTTCTCACTGCTCGTATTTCTCAATCTTAAAAGTCCAGGCATCGTGGCCGGGCATCTCGTTATAACGAATTGATTTTGTGTCAACTAAGAGCTTGCCATTTTTATAATTCCAGATCAGATCTCCCTTTCTGCCCAACAGATTTATTCGTGTGCCCGGCTCAGGTTCAGCAATTGGTAATTCAAGCTGATCTTCCGGCCATTCGAAAGTAACAACGTAAAGATTTCCATGGTTTTTGGTATATGCAATATATTGGCGCATAGATTTATACGTGGCCTGCAATCCATCACCTTCAGTTCTGGAAATGCCAGAATACAGGTTTTTTTGCGGAACCACTTCCCGTGCTAAAGACTGGCTCTTCCAATAAAGAATCGTGCTTGCGTTTTGTATGGTCTCATGATATTCGATCCGAACCGGATATTTCTCACCTTTTTCAAGCCGGACTCTACCAGCAGGGATACTGCCATCACTCTCGCGCATGGCTTCTGAGTTTGATTCTGCTGCTGTTTGATCCCATTTGTCAAGAATGAGCAGGCCGTCAACGTACAACCTCATGCCATCATCCACATCGCAGGAAAAGGTAAACTCCTCAGAATAATCAGCTTCGATGAAACCGGCCCAGGTTGCAGTAAAATGGTCTTCAACAACAGGATAGCCAGGGGAGTTTCTCACCCAGTTGAAATTTATCTGAGGGTCAATGCGTTGCAATGTAACTTCTTTTTCCTCCCCGCTTCTGGTCCATTTTTCTGAGCCGTAAATGGCTTCCTCGTTGATGCGGATCCAGGCTCCAAGTTTTTCAATTCTTTCCTGCTGAAGCAAGGGTATTTTCCCGTCGGCTGCCGGGCCAACATTGATGGTAAGTCCACCTCCGTGAGCAACGGTTCTGACGAATAAATGGATCAGATCGCGGGCAGTCATGTAAGCATCCAGTTTTTCATTCCGGTTCAAACCAAAAGAACGTCCAAGCCCGCGAACCTCCGCCCATGGCCTGTCGGTGTTAATTCCTCCCGAACTGTACTCCGGAGTTTTGTAGCCTATATCGCTGCCATGTCCCCAGCGGTCATTTACGATGGCGTCATCGCCAACAAGATTGAAATACCAGGCAATCAACTCATTGGCGTGCCAGTCTTCGGCGGTGTTGAACCACTCTCCATCCGTGAAAAGCAGATCCGGTTTGTAGATTCCGACAAGCTCTTTAAACTGAGGGATCATGTATTCATCCACGTAGCGATGGATAGAATCGGGCGGATCGGTGTACCAGCGATGTAAGGGATTGTTCCATTCGGCCAGCGAATAATACAAACCCAGCCTGATGTTGCGCTTTCTGACAGCCTCAGCCAGCTCGCCAACGATGTCGCGGTGCGGGCCGGCATCCATGCTGTTCCAGCCGGGAGCCTGACTGCTGGGCCAGAGGCAAAAGCCATCATGATGCTTGGAAGTGAGTATGATATATTTTGCACCGGCTTTTTCAAAAATCTCAGCCCATTCGTTAGGATCGAACAATTCGGCTTTCCAGAGATGTACGAAACAACTGTAATCGAAATCCTCGCCGTAGGTTTTCTTCATAAAATCAATGCGGTTCTGAGCGCCGGCCTGTAACCCTCTTAAATACCATTCGGCATATGATTCAGCACCACCGTAAGAAGGCACAGAATAAACGCCCCAGTGAATAAACACACCGAGTTTGGCATCCATAAACCATGTGGGATAGGGTCTGCTGCGCAATGCTTCCCAGGAATCGTCAACCGATTGAACCTGTGCATGAAGCATCGCTGAAAGCGCTGTTTGAATGAAAAGAAAAAGGCACAATGATTTATTCAACGTGCAAATTAATGTCTGGCAACATTTACTGATATAATCAGCTTTCGCATTTGAGCATTGGATTTTGTCAGAATGATAACCGGTCATGATTTTAGGAGATTCTTGTCAGCGCAAAGGTAGTCACATTGTAATTCTGATCATAGTTTTTAGATTTATTATTGTATGTTAAAGAAAATGAGTACATTGAAAAATGATTGCAAAAGTTGGTAAATGTTTATTTTTGTCAGATGCAACCATATGATAGAAATAGTATTTTTCTTTTTTTCCGCTCTATCCGCTCGCAACTTGAAAAGATTTATGAAACCCGTGAAGCAAAACAACTTGCGATGATACTCTTCGAATATTTCGCAAATGTGGATATGAAGGAAATGATTGTCAATCCCGGCAATGAGATGGATGAAAATACAAAAATAAAGATCCTGGATGGAGTGGAAAGGCTGTTGCGGTATGAACCCGTACAATACATCACAGGACTGGCCTATTTCTGTGGAAATGAGTTTTTTGTAAATTCAGATGTATTGATTCCACGTCCTGAAACCGAAGAATTGGTTCGATGGATACTGGACGACCATGCAATGCGCAATAACCTGATCGTTGCAGACATCGGAACCGGAAGCGGTTGTATTGCAATTTCTCTGTGGCTAAGATTGGGTGATGCCGATATAGATGCGTTTGATAATTCGCAGGCTGCATTACGCGTGGCTGCTGAAAACAATGCGTCTCTGGGTGCAGGAGTAAAGTTTTATCATACTGATTTTTTGAATGATGCTACCTGGCCGCAGAGAATGTACGATGTGGTGGCCAGTAATCCACCCTATATTCCTAAGCAATACAAAGAAAAACTTCCTGCTGTCGTAAAAGAATTCGAGCCGTCAACAGCCTTATTTGTTCCCGATGAAGATCCATTGGTGTTTTACCGGGCATTGTCTGCTTTTGCTAAAACACACCTTAAACCCGCCGGTGTTCTTTATGTTGAAGTGCATGAAGCTTATGCTGCTAAAGTTGTAAAATTATTTAAAAGATATGGATATCAAGGTGTTACATTACGTACTGACATCCATGACAAACCACGCATGGTGAAGGTTGTGAAGTAGCTGTATATGATCCCTTGCCAGGCTCACCCCCAGACATTTCAATAGGTGGTTCTATTCCTGTTTCCTGAGCACCTGAACCGTCCGGTTCACATTGTAAATTTTCAGAAAAGCAGCGCCGCTGGCGGGAATGGTAAAGCTGAAATAATCGAGTGTTTCATCTACACGGCCATGACCGCCAAATTCGGGATTGTCGGAATTGAGGATGATGCGGTAAACGCCGGCCTCAGGTACCATGAACTCATAATCCGGAACAGAGTTGTGCACATGGAAGTTGAAAACGAAAACCAGTCCGCCTTTTTCGAAGATCAGGGTCTTGTTGGCTTCGTCCATGTTCAACTGGCGGCCATAACCGGCTCGCAGCAAACCGTAAGATTTTACCAGCTCAATCATTTTGCGGTCGAAAATAGCCAGGAATCTGTATTTCAGGTCGGGGTTATCTGCCAGCGACCACTGCCTGCGGGCGTACCAATAGCTCCAGTTATTGCCTTCACGCGGAAAATCAACCCATTCAGGATGCCCAAATTCGTTGCCAATAAAATTTAGATATGCCTGCCCGCCCAGTGCTATGGTCACCAGCCGTATCATTTTATGGAGAGCAATGCCCCTTTCAATCACCGGGTGCCTTTCGTTGACCTGCATGTGATAATACATCTCCTTGTCCATCAGCCAGAAAGCAATTGTTTTATCTCCAACCAACGACTGGTCGTGCGATTCGCAGTAAGCTACCGTGTTGACTTCAGGTTTACGGTTGTTCAGTACATTCCATATATCATAAACACT
>CAYQRU010000098.1:0-13833 GCA_964419945.1 uncultured Bacteroidales bacterium
ATAACGCTCAGATAACGTTGAATCAGATGCTACAGATATCAAACATGTCGGCATGGTAAAAATTATAGGTAAAGTATTAAATCGTTATTCAATCATCAAAACGCAACTATATTGTCGCCATCGTTGTAAATCATTTTTTAAGCAATGCCGCATGATTATCCTCAGTTGTTATCAGTTTGATATGCCTGATGACATTACCGGAGCTTTCAGGCTGATTTTCCTGATCATCTCGCTTCTTCTATTCGAAGAAACCCGGAGTGTCATGATTTTTAGTATTTTTCAGGTAAGGAAGATTCTTGTTTCTGCTGAATACAGGCCTTTCCCACTTAAATTCCGCTTGAACTTCATTTACACTTTCGTGAATATGCTGCCTGATGAGTACCATCATCTTTCTATGACTCTATGGTAACTGATCAATATAATCTGCTACCTGTATATTCATAACTTTATCGTAGTTTAAATAATATACAGTGCATGATCAGGGTTATCAGCCAGGAATTGAAAATCAGCACATTACCGTGAATCTGTTTTGAAACCACCTGAAAAAATAAAAATTCTGACAAGTATTATGAGGCTTGCCTGGGATCAAAGCTTATCATCCAGTTGATGCCGAATTTGTCAGTACACATTCCAAAATAATCTCCCCAGAAAGTCATGCCGATAGGCATGGTAATCTGACCTCCTCCGGACAATTGGAGAAAGAAATTGTCTGCTTTTTCCTTGCTGCTGGTGTTTACAGAGATCGAAAAATTATTACCCTGCCGGAAATCCGGTGCCCATTCGCCTCCGGTGTCGCTTCCCATGATAGCAGTTTCTTTGCTCACAGGAAGTGAAATGTGCATAATTTTGTTTTTCATTTCTTCGGCGAGTGATGGCATACCTTCCTGATCGGGGATGTCACGGAACCTTCCCACATAGGAAAATTCTCCGCCAAATACGGATTGATAAAAATTGAATGCTTCCTCACAGTTTCCCAGGAAATTCAGATAGATGTTTACAGTTGTCATAAATATTTTGTATTGGTGAGTTTAGTAATTATGATCATCACTATTTTGTTGATGATTTTTTCCCTGACCTGATAAATACAGCCACGAGGGCCGATGTTGCAGTTCCCATCACCGGTGCGCCGATAAATCCCTGGATGATATAGCTTTTAAGGTTGAAATAACCCATGGCAGTTTCAGGAGTCATTTTACCTGAGTTTACTGCATATTCAATTGCATTCTTAAAAAAATCCGGTGAAATAATCTTCGCGATCAAAATTTGTGAAACAGGATTCATAATTGTAAATATCAGTGTAATGATGAGGCCGGAAATGAAACCCTGAAGAAATGTCATTGCACCGCCGTAATAATTCTTACGCTTGTCGAGCAGGGCCAGTAAATATACAGCTACAGCCGGAATGGCAAAAAGATTCGTTAGCACTGCATGTTTGCTGATATATTCACTGTGAAGTCCTGTAATTTTTTCGAGGTACATCCATGCGAGGGCCATGATAAAGAAAATCACCGCCCACTTGATTTCGATGACTAATTTGTTCATAAACAATGAATTGAATTTGCATTAAATCGTTGAAGTTTGTCTGTTAAGCTGGCTGAATTCACTCATTCTTCTCCGGTATGATTAAATTTTTCAGGCCACAAAATTAAACTATTGATATTGAAATTCAAAAATATTCATATTAATTTGATAATGAAGTAGATATATTTATCTGTCTGCTTTCAGATAACATAGATCTGGGGTAATGCTACACTGTTGATTTCTTATGTGTGAAAATAATTCCGTGAAAACTATTAAACTAAAAAAGTTTTATAGTTTTGCCGGACTAAAATATCTTGATGGAAACCAGATACAAAATTTTGGTAAAGGCCAGCGAAATGTTTATTAGTCTTGGCGTGCGCAATGTAACAATGGATATGCTATCCGCTGCTCTTGGTATATCGAAGCGCACCATATATGAGCAGTTTAAGGACAAAGAAGAATTGATCATTGAAAGTATCAGACACATGATCGTCGAAAATAACAAGGAATTGCTCACGATTATTGAAAATACTGAAAATGTGGTTGAGGCCATTTATCTGATCACACGACGTCAGGAACAACACCGGCGAGATTATCCTAAAGTTTTCATCGAGGATATTAAGAAATATTTCCCTGTCGTGCAGGCATCATTTTACTCATGCAAGGACAATCTCAAGCAATTTTCAGCTTCTTTCATTCTGCTTGAAAAAGGATTGAAGGAAGAGATCTTTCGAAAAGATCTGAAGATTGAGCTGGTAGATAATTTTATTCATGAAATTATTTCTATGATCCACACGAGCGACCGCATCCGATTGTTAAATCCCTCTGAAAGGGAAGTGACAAACAGCATATTTCTGCCTTATCTCAGGGGAATATGCACAAACAAAGGACTTGAGCTCATGAATAAATATTTTGACGAATTATACAGCAACAATTAGTAACTATATGAAATTCAGACATCTTGTAATTCTGATCGTGGTAATGATCCAAGGCATTCCACTTCATGCTCAGACAAAGTTAATGCTTGATCTTGAGGCTGCCCGGAAGTATGCCCTTGAACATAACAAGGCTATGACTAATTCGAATTTTGCCATCGAAAAATCGGAACTGGCATTACGTGAAGCCATTGCCAACGGGCTACCACAGGTGAACGCCTCCGTGGATTATTCAAATGCACTGGGAGCAAAAATATCTATCCGCTTCAACGAGAATATGCCGGCAAGTGAAATAGATATTAAGCCTCAAAGCAACTTTTATCTGAATGTCAACCAATTGATATTCAGTGGAAATTACTTTGTGGGAATACAGACAGCAAAACTTTACAACCAATTGAGCACACTGGGCAAACAGAAAACCGAAATTGAAGTAATTGCCCAGGTTTCAGATGCCTATTACCTGGTTCTGATTTCCAGGCGACTCAACCAACTCCTGGAACAAAATCTGGGAAATCTGAAGAACCTTTACGACAAAACCTCGGTACTTGAGCATGTGGGTATCATCGAAAAGACTGACCTTGATCAGCTTTGGGTTCAGGTAAACAACCTGCATAATGCAGTAAAATCGTCGGAGCGGCAGGTAGAACTGTCAACCAACCTGCTACGCCTTCAGTTAGGTGCAACGGTTGATACCGACATTGAACTCACTGAAAATATGGATAATCTCCTTGCTGCTTCCGGGGCCGAAGATGCGAATTCCATGTCATTTATTGCTAATCAGAATATTGATTTCAAAATGATGCAGCAACAGGAACTGATCGGAGAAAAAATGATCAACATGAAACGCGCCAGCGCATTGCCGGTTATTTCGGCTTTTTACCGTTATACACACAAGCTTATTGAACCCAATTTTGATATGACTCCGGCCAATATGGTTGGCCTTCAGATGAATATCCCGATATTTTCAAGTGGGGTCAGGCATTACCAGACAAAACAGGCGATGGCAGACCTGAAAACAACCCGGAACAACATTACTTTGCTTAGCGATCAGCTCAGCATTCAGGAGAAACAACTGCGGTTCAATCTGAACAATGCACTCGATACGTATAACAATCAGAAAAGTAATGTTGAAGTATCTCGACGGGTGTATGAAAGCCTGAAGTTGAAATACGAACAGGGGCTGATTTCAGGTCTCGACCTCGTTAATGCTGACAATAACTACGTCAGGGCTGAAACCGATTATATTTCGGCCATATTGCAGGTACTGAAATCAAAGCTGGAAATTGATAAGCTCTATGGCAATATCAGATAAAGAAGGAAATTCAACATTCAAAGTTCAATCCCGCTGGTACAGAGTTTAAAAGATAAAATCATAAATCGTAAATGTTTAATACCTGAGTTTATGAAGAGATTAAAATTTTTCATTGTTGTATTGTCGGTTACTGCTCTTTCATCCTGTTCGTCACAGAAAAATGACCAGGGAACCGTTGCTGTACAGCCTCGAGTAGAGCCCGTTCGTGTTTATACACTGAATTATCAGACGGTTACACGAGAAGTAGAATATACTGCCAGTTTACAGGCCCACGAAGAAATTCATATGACGCCTGCTTCACCGGGGAGAATCGAAGAAATTTTTGTGGAAGTAGGGTCAAAGGTGGCCAAAGGCGATTTACTCGTGCAAATGGACAGGACGCAACTCCATCAGGCGGAGGTGCAACTCAGAATCCTTGAAACTGATCTGAAGCGTTTTGATACACTGCAAAAGGCAGGTAGCATTGCACAGCAACAATACGATCAGTTGGATGCGCAGGTCGAAATTGCAAAGAACAACATTGCATTTCTTCGCGAGAATACCCGTTTACACGCACCATTCAGCGGAGTGATTTCAGGCAAGTATTTTGAATCCGGAGAAATGTTTTCCGGCACTCCCAATGCAATGACAGGCAAGGCTGCCATTGTTTCGCTGGTACAAGTTGATCATCTGAAGGCCATTGTACCCGTATCGGAAAAGTTATTTCCGCTGGTGAAAACAGGGCTTGAAGTTGTTATTACTACTGACATTTACTCCGGAAAGGAATTTGGCGGACGGGTATTCCGGATTCACCCTACCGTTGACCCGGCCAGCCGTACTTTTAATGTTGAAATTGCCATCGAAAACCGGGATGGTTTATTAAGACCAGGAATGTTTAGCCGAGTCAGGTTCAGCCTCGACCGTTTTGAGGCCATGATCGTTCCTGCCATTGCTGTGCTCAAACTTCAAGGTTCAAATGACCGCTTTTTGTTTATTGAAAATAACGGAACTGCCAAACGAATTGGTGTCATCATCGGGAAAAGATATGATGATAATATTGAAGTTATCACTGATGAACTCAGTGAAGGCGATCATATTATTATCAGTGGTCAGGCAAGATTGCAGGATGGAATGCAGGTGGAGGTTGTCAGGTAAGAAAGTCAAATTTGTATTACCTGCTCCTGGATATTTTATTACATGATTAAATGGTTTCAGCAACTAACCGGGTCAATCAGACTGAATCAGACAAATCATCATCCAAAGCATAATAAAGGCATAATAATTTACCTATGAGTATATATAAAAGCGCTGTTAATAAGCCGATTACGACACTGATGGTGTTTACGGCAGTAGTGGTGATGGGTATTTATTCCCTCATCCGCATACCTGTTGACTTATATCCGGAGATGGATCCTCCGTATATCTCGGTTTTAACTTCTTATCCTGGCGCAAATGCAGCCGATATTGAAACAAATATCACCAAGCCACTTGAAGATGCTCTGAACACAGTAGACAAAGTGAAAGAGGTCATATCCACATCGAGTGATAACCTGTCAGTGATTTCCCTTGAATTTTCGTGGGAAGCCAACCTTGATGAGGCCACCAATGAAATTCGTGATGTGATTGACCGGATTTATGCCAATTTACCAGAGGGTGTGGACAGACCGACCATTTTCAAGTTCAACACGAATATGATGCCCATTGTATTCTTCGCTGTCACTGCTGATGAAAGTTATCCTGGGCTGGATAAGATTCTTGACGAAAAAATTATCAATCCGCTAAACAGGATTGACGGGGTTGGCTCTGTTGGAATGATAGGTGTGCCTCGTCGGGTGGTTTATGTGGAAGTTGATCCGCGTCGCCTCGATGCATACAACCTGACCGTTGAACAGATTGGAAGTGTCATCGCCGGTGAAAATATGAACATGCCCTCCGGTAATATCAAAATGGGGCAGATGGATTACCAGTTACGCATTCAGGGAGAATTCAGTGAGAGTGCGCAATTGAATGATCTCGTGGTAGGCAATTACAATGGAACACTGATCTATCTCCGCGATGTGGCAATGGTTAAGGATACATTGAAAGACCGCTCCCTTGATGAAAAGATCAGTGGTAAAACTGGACTCCGGATGTTTGTAATGAAGCAGTCTGGAGCTAATACCATTAAGGTTGCAAAAGGTGTTCGTGAGAGCCTTCAGGAACTGAAGAAAGACCTGCCGCCCGACATCAGCATCAACCTGATTATGGATACATCTGATTTTATCAAAAGCTCCATAAACAATTTGTCACAAACACTGATGTGGGCATTTCTTTTTGTGATCCTTGTGGTATTATTCTTTTTAGGCAGGTGGCGTGCAACCTTCATTATTGTTCTTACCATTCCCGTTTCACTCATTGTGGCATTCATTTATCTTTTTATAACAGGTAATTCAATCAATGTCATATCCCTTACTTCTCTATCCATTGCAATTGGTATGGTGGTGGATGATGCCATTGTGGTGCTCGAAAATATTACGCGCCATATTGAAAGAGGAGCCAGTCCGCGTGAAGCAGCCAAATTTGCCACCAATGAAGTATGGCTTTCGGTGATCATTACAACCCTGGTTGTGGTTGCTGTTTTTTTCCCGTTAACGCTTGTTGGAGGGATGACCGGAGTGTTGTTCAAACAACTCGGATGGATTGTTACCATTACAGTAACCACTTCAACGTTGGCAGCGCTGTCGCTCACGCCCATGCTTTCTTCAAAGTTGATGCACATGCGAAAAAAGAAGATCAGAATGCCTCGATTAAGCTATGAGAAAACCATTGAATTATTTCTCGATAAAGTTGATGATTTTTACGTAACTACCCTGAGATGGTCGTTACACCATAAAACGTTCGTAATTATTGTTTCTTTTGCCATGTTTGCAACTTCCCTCTACTTGTTCAGGTTTGTTGGTACTGATTTTATGCCTGAAACTGACCAGTCAAGAATCATGGCTTCTGTGGAGCTTCAAACTGGAACCAGGGTGGAAGAAACCATGAAGATCGCACGAAAAATTGAAGCGATTATCAAGGAACGATATCCGGAAGTGATCATCATGGCTGCTTCTTCGGGTGCTGATGACGAAGGGAGCATGTTTTCATTGTTTTCAACAGCAGGATCAAACATCATTAACCTGATGATGAGGCTTAAAGATGTTGGTGACCGCGACCGGACTGTTTGGGCTATTGCAGATGACCTTCGAAACCAAATTGCTCAATTTCCTGAGGTAGTCACATTCAGTATCAATACTGCCGGTGCTGGTATGGGAACCACCTCCAACAGTGTGGACGTTGAAATTTACGGATATGATTTCAATACTACTAATACCCTTGCACTGAAAATTCAGGAAAAACTATCAAAAATTGACGGAGCAGTAGATGTTACTATTAGCCGTAAAAACGACAAACCTGAATTACAGATCATTTTCGACCGTGAAAAACTTTCCTCTCACGGGCTTACTACAACCATGGTCTCAACCATGATAAGAAACCGAATCAGCGGGATGCTTGCTTCTAAATTTAAAGAGGAAGGTGATGAATTTGATATCAGGATCAGGTTTGCGGAAGAATTCAGAAGCACACTTTCTGATGTCGAAAATATAACCATTCGCAATCCGATGGGCAAGATGATAAAGCTCAAAGAGATAGGACGTGTTGAGGAATATTGGGGTCCACCATCCATTCAACATAAACGTAAAGAGCGGATTGTGACAGTTTCAGCAAAACCCGATAAGGTATCACTGGGAGAACTTGCCGGACAAATTAATAACGAACTTGCCGGGATTGAGTTGCCACAAGGTGTGATGATCGCAGTAGGCGGTGCTTTTAAGGAGCAACAGGAGTCATTTCAGGATCTGGCCTTATTAATGCTTATCAGCCTGATTTTGGTATTTATAGTAATGGCTTCGCAGTTCGAGTCGTTTAAGATGCCTTTTGTGATTATGTTCTCTATTCCATTCGCTTTTACTGGTGTAATTCTTGCCTTGTTGGTCACAGGAACCACCCTAAGTGTAATAGCCGCTCTTGGTGCGGTATTACTGATTGGTATCGTGGTGAAAAATGGGATCGTGCTTGTTGATTATACCAATCTGATGCGCGATCGTGGGATAAAATTATACGAAGCCATCGAAGTTTCAGGAAAATCACGTTTGCGCCCTGTGTTGATGACCGCATTCACTACCATGCTGGGAATGCTGCCACTTGCTTTAAGCAGGGGTGAGGGTTCCGAAATCTGGAGCCCTATGGGTATTAGTGTGATAGGTGGGCTGGTTTTCTCTACAATCGTTACCATGGTCCTTATTCCGGTTATGTATGGTATCATTGCAAGATCAGGCGAACGTGATAAAATTATGAAGCTCAGAAGCAAATTCCGGTTTCTTGATTAATACCGACAGAACCGGGATGCATTTACCGGTTCTATTAATTTCCTTATTTTATGAAAGCAGTTTTTATTGTATTTAACCAGGCACATACCGAGAGAATAGAATTTATTCTCGATAAACTTGAAATAAGAGGGTACACGTGGTGGAACGATGTGAAAGGCAGGGGTTCAGAGTCCGGCGAGCCGCGTATGGGCAATCATACCTGGCCTGAAATGAATTCAGCCCTGATTACTGTTGTACGGGATGAATTGGTGGAAGACCTGCTGAACAAACTCCGTAAACTTGATCAGATAAGCAAAGAAGTGGGAGTGAGGGCATTTGTGTGGGAAGTAATGAACAGTATGTAATCAAAGCTGCTGACTCAGGACAGATCAATGAAAACATTACTCTATATGCTTAAATGAAGCAGGCTTTTTTATGGTAAATACCCTGGTTATATTGAAACCGAAATAAATATCTCCATCCTGCCATTTACCACGTGTTTCGGTAATAAAACCACGATCAAACATGGGTTGTGAATTGGTAAAATGAAGCTGAAAAACATGACCGCCGGTTTCAATGTCAAATCCCAGACTAAGTGAGTTGGTAAATTCGTCATCGTTACGTTGTCCCGGCAACACATAAAAATATTCACTGTTGAAGGTAATCCGGCTGGTAAGTTTAATCCTGGCCCCGGTTCCAATGGCAAAAATATCGTTTGCATTTGATTTTGCCGGAACAAGGTTCTTATGCACCAGGGTGGGCATCAGTTGTAACGAAAAAGTATTGTTAAATTTTCTGGCAAGCAGCAATTGATAGGTGTAAGCAAGCCTTGAACTGAAATAATTTTTTCTTTCGGGTTCGTTCCAGCGAAGCGAGTTGATGGTAGCAACCGAAAAGAGACTAACTGACACCGGCACATTTTTCAAACCGCTACTTTGACGTAATAGTTTAATTTTAGCAAAACCATCAAATGTTTTCTCATAAGTACTCCGGCCAACACCCAAACACAACCAGTCGTACAAACTGTACTCAAATCCCAGACGCATCGTGGCCTGGTCTAATCCGAACATATTGTAAGCCCCATCATTTACCTTTCCGAAATGATGGGAAATGATAAATAATAGCACTCCCGGAGCCGGATTTTCCACTGACTGTGCATTTACTACACGGGTTGTTTTGAACGTGGCATAAGCATATTCAGTGGTTTCTTTTTTCTCATCGTCAAAGAGTTCGAGCAGATCCTGCGACTTAATGGCGATTGTAGTACTTGCGAGAATAATTAAAAGAACGATTTTACTAACGTGTTGCATATTAATAAATTTAGAGTTTCCTCATGGAAGCATCTACCCTGATCTCAACCGATTCAGCGATGTTACCGGCTACTGCCCTGGGAATCGTGATATTGTAATCACTCAGGCGGATATTAAAAACACAATTCCCTGTAATTTCATCACCTTTGACCGCAAATGTTCCTGATTCCTTAACAGCCCTGGTAACTCCATGAATAGTAAGGTCTCCTTCCACTGAAACAGGATAGCTGCCGTCTTTAGCCAGGTTGATCCCTGAAAGATTTGTAACACGGCCCGTGAAAGTAGCATTCGGGTATTTATGCGACTCTACATAATTCTCGTTGAAATGCTCCTGCATCAGGGCTTTTTCAAATTCAAAAGATTTCATGAGAACCTTAAAAACAAAGTCACCCTTTTCAGCATCAAAAGCGGCATTTACCTGCCGGTTGTGTGCTTCTATGTTTTCAAGAGGTGCTTTCGAAAAAAAGGAAATATGTCCGTTGCGGGTCATAAAACGCTGAGCATGTGATGAAAGGGGTGTAAACAGGTAAGTAGCCAGAATCAGAACGCCAATTTTTACAATGTTGATTTTCATACAATTTTGGTTTTAGGTTAGCTAATTATTTAAATACATTCTAAATAACAGCGAAATCCTAAAAATGTTATTCAATCAATGAGCATTTTTCCAGGATTACATCAGACCCGGTAAATCCGGTGCAAAAACCCTTTATATCCACAATTTCTCCGGGTACGAGTTCCATTGCCGCTTCGTGGAATTGGGGCAGCAATGTGCAACGGATTCCCTCGGGGCCAAATACTCCGTCTTCAAAAGTGAATGTCAGAATGACCATATCATTCCCCGTTTCTATGTTGTCAAGAGCACCCTGAAGCTGAATAACCTTACCGTTGAATTTTTGTGCGGCAGCATCCGGATCAGTCCTGAATGCCTGGTACAAGCCGGATGCATTGATGGTAAATTCAGGTTTAGCCTTTTCAAAGTCTGGGTGTGGTTTGTTGTATACAAAAAAATAGACGATAATAGCGGCAATAATTCCCAGTAATAATAAGGCTATCATAATTTTGAGCCAGGATTTCATACCAGTAGTTTTAATGTTAACATATAGAATTGAAGTTCTGCGGTATATATTGTCTTTTAGCTATAAAGAGATTTCCTTTTTTATCTATAAATTTGCTTCCTTTCAATCGTTCAATGCGCCATTGTTTATCCATTTTCTGATCTTCAACAGATTGCAGTTTGATAATTTATTTCCGTTTTTGGGCATAGAGTAGTAACCCGTTTCATGATTGATACTGCCCCAAAATCTTCCATTATTTACCTGGATCATCAAATCATTGTAAACACTGGTAATGACGCCGTATGATGGATTAGCCGGATTATGGCACCCGTTGCAATGTGTGGCCAGTATTGGTGCAACAGTTAACGAGTAGGACACATTGATTGTATCACAACCTGAAGTGCCTCCATTGTCAGGATATAAATATTCTTCATTGTCGTAATAACAGGCAGACAGAAAAATACCTGTGGCTATCACAAGCACTGCGGGAAGAAAAGATTTTTTTGGATTCATCATGTGTATTGAAAATAAAATTCTTGTATTTATTCATCACAGTTCAGGTTCAACGCACCCTGTTGTATCCATTTTCTTACCAGAGTAATCTGATCTGTGTTGAGAGGAGGTAATCCCAGAGGCATTCGCTTGTTGATATTGTCTTCAATAAGTACTTCATATAAATCGCTGTCGTCAGGATCGCCTGGCTTAACATCGGCAGTTGCCATTACATTTGCGAAATTGTCCAGAATAACACCATCAAGCGCAGTTGCTGCATCATGGCATCCTTCCATGGCACAGTTTGAGCGGAGAACTGGAAGCAGGTCGCGTTCAAAATACACTGTATCAGGATGACATGGATTGCCTGTAATGATCATCTTTTCAGGTTCATGCCTGCAATTTGCAATCACCAAGGCAGCTAATGGCAATAAGAAAATCAAACTGTCTCTGGCTTTCATATATGTACATATTTGAAAGTGTAAAAGTATAAATTTATTTCAATAAGTAGTTTTACCGGTTTAATAATTATTTGGCAATGTCAATCATGGAGTATCTCCTGAATGCTTGAAACTGACAGCAGCTCCACCGCCAGCAGCAAGATTCAGTTCTATTTCAGAGGTATGATCTGCTTCAAATGATTTTATAAGGTAGCTTGTGGGATTTTTATCCCAATGTGAATCGTCACCATCAGCATATAAGATAGCCTGATACTTTCTCCCTTTCTTTAGAAAATCTGTTTTAATGATCAATTTTCGGGGTGTTTCATCGGTAATGCTTCCCAGAAACCAGTTACCGCTGCCTCTTTCCTGGCGGGCTATGGTAACATATTGCCCAACCTCGCCGTTCAGCACTTTCGATTGTTCCCAGTCAACTCCCACATCGCGGATGAACTGAAAAGCCGGGTGGTCTTCGTAATGCTGAAGTAAATCAGCTGCCATTTGTATCGGACTGTAAATCACCACGTAAAGGGCAAGTTGATGTGCCAGCGTAGTATTTATTTGATTATTAGGTTTATAAGGTTTGATTTTGATATTGAAAATGCCAGGTGTGTAATCTATAGGTCCGGCAAGCATACGTGTGAAAGCAACAGTAGGAAGATGTGAAGGAGGATTGCCCCCATCGGACGACCATGCGTTAAATTCCTGGCCACGAAGATTCTCGCAGGAAATATCGTTGGGAAATGTCCTTCTCAGACCGGTAGGAATAACAGATTCATGACTGTTTACAGCAACCTTGTGTTTTGCTGCTGTTTGAATCACTTTCATGTAATGGTTCACCATCTTCTGGTTGTGATGGTATTCTCCTTCCGGGATGATGGTTCCGACATAGCCTGTCTTGACCATATCAAAACCAAGATGTTCCATCAGACGGAATGCAGTGTCGAGTTGTTGTTCGTATGTGCTCACGGCTGCTGATGTTTCGTGGTGCATGATCATCCTGATGTCTTTTTCTTTTGCATAACGAACCACTTCCCGCAGGTCATAATCAGGGTAGGGGGTCACAAAATCGAAAATTCCCTCTCTGTCAGCCGTACCTATCCAGTCTTCCCAGCCTGTATTCCAACCTTCCACAAGCACTGCACCAATATTGTTGGCAGCGGCAAAATCAATATATTGTTTTACATTTTCGGTAGTAGCACCATGACGTCCATGCGGTTTTAATACTGTTTTTCCTTCTTTTTCTGTTTTGTTGCCATAACTCCAGGTAGATTTGTCGAGGTGCATCTCCCACCATATTCCAACATATTTGGTGGGTTTGATCCATGATACATCCCCCAGTTTATTTGGCTCATTTAGGTTGAGCAGTAGCTTTGACTCAATTAATTTAACGGCTTCTTTTGAAATCTGTATGGTTCGCCATGGTGTTGTGAACGGAGTTTGCCTTTCCACTTTGTAATTTCCGGAAGATCCAACCAGGTTGGTTCGCATGGCCAGTTTTTCCGGGTAAATCTGAAGTGTGGTACCGGCATAATCAATCAGCGCTGCCTCATGAAAGCTGAGATAAATGCCATCCCCGGATTTCATGGTAAATGGTGTAAGTACAGCGTTTACAGGAATGTAGGTCTGAGCCAGATTAAGATGATCGCGTTTGCTTAATGCATCAATTGCTGAAAAAGGTGTACTCGTGTACAGGTGTTCGCTTATATCCCAGTCTCCGGGCAACCACCAGCATGTATGATCCCCTGCCAGGTGAAACCAGGTGTTTTCTTCTGTGATAAACACTTCTTTCAGGTTGGATTGCTCAGGAAACTCATACCTGAAGCCCAGTCCATCGTCGTAAACCCGGAAAACAAGATCAAAACGCCGTTGCAGATTGCCTTTCTCCTGTATGTTGACGGTCAGTTCGTTAAAGTTGTTTTCCACATATCGCTGTTCACCCCAGGGCATTTCCCATGTTTCGTCAAATGACCGCGATGTCATACCTTTTATCAATAGCCCTTGTGCGATGGGGGTCTGGTTAAGCAGTTCAAATCCAATGCCTGAAGGTTTGATTATGAGATTGCCTTGTAAACTCACTGAATAGGTAATTGATCCGCTCGCTGTGTTATTTACTGTCACTGCAATATTGCCTGAAGGGGATTCAATTTTTGCCTGTTTAACCGGCTGACATCCGTTTATCAATGCCAATAAAACTATTGCAGGAAATGTCAGTTGAAGAAAAAGCCTGATGAAGAGCATTTTACTTTTCATAATCGGATTTTTTTAAAGTTTATCATTGTTTTGATCATTATGTCAGTGTGTCTGCAAACATACAACATTACACTCAAATTGCTTGTAAAAACTCCTTTCTCCGCGATAATGCAACGACGTATTCAAACAATGAATAAGGGAAATATCC
>CAYQRU010000099.1:0-13477 GCA_964419945.1 uncultured Bacteroidales bacterium
TCAGTAGATATTTGTTATTTTGTTGCCCAATCGTTGCCCGAAATACATAATTAACAGATAATCAATATTACTTTACATTTTGTATCGGAAAATGAATTTTTACTTGTCTCTCAAATATGAAAGACGATACCAGCTATCAGAATCAGCCACAGCTGGCAACTAAAATGGCCAAAACTGATTATCATGCCAGATCTTTTCTTTTAACTCCTCGTTAAGTTCATGCAGTATCTTGTGATGACTTTTTTCCCAGTCAGCGAGGAACTGATATAAATCTTTTTCAGCCTGATCATGCGAATCAGCAGCACGTCTGGAATAAACTTCAATGGCCTTGTTTTCCATATCAATGGAGGCAGAGATCGCAGCAGCCTCAAATCCGGCAGCTGAAATGCGTTTGGTGATTGTTTTATCGAGCACCATATTGGCAACCGATTCATCAGCCTTTGCCCTGAGGGAAATTTGTAAAAATTTCCCTGTTTTTTCGTACTGAAGGTAATGCTGCGAGAGGAATTCAATGTGCAACTGCTCTTCTTTGGCCATCATTGAGAAAATTCTCTTTACATCCGGATCTTCAGTTTTCCCGGCAATTGTCTCATAAAATGCTTTTCCGCGTTTTTCGAGTAAAATGGCGGTTTTCAGAATGTCTAAAGCGGTTTTGGGTTCCATAATCTTATATTAATTTATTGGAAGGATTATTCGTTTATTGCTTTGATGGTTCAATATTTAAATCAGGGTGTAAAATTAAAAAAAAGCCGGCAACAAAGCCGGCTAATCTTGTAAGGAACGGTTGGAAAAAAACTGTGTGGTACGGGGTTCTAGTATCTCCTGTTGTATCCTCTGTTGTCGTCTCTTCCTCTGCCGAAGTTCTTGTTTTCTTCACGAGGCCTGGCAATTGAAACAGCCATTTCGCGGCTATTTAATGCGTAACCGTTTAATGCAGCGACAGCAGCCTTGCCGTCTTCATCGTTTGCCATTTCCACGAAAGCAAAACCTCTGCTTCTTCCTGAAAGTTTGTCTGTAATGATCTTTACTGAAGTAACTTCTCCGTACTCAGCAAATAAATCTGAAAGTTGATTTTCGGTTGCTTTGAAATCAACATTTCCAACATAAATGTTCATAATTGTAAATAAGTTAAATTAAAATCGCGGCAAAGATAGTCTTTTTATTATCCGGTGCAATAAAAGAAATAATTTTTTGATGTGCTGATGAAGCATTATGATATGCCAATTTGAGCTAAATTAACAAGTTATTAATTTTCTGAGATTGTTTTTAAAGGTTTTGACTTTCACTCTGACGATCAATTAAAAAAATTGCAGTAGGTTTGAACCGGATTTCCTGTGATTGCAGGCCAGGATTTCCAAATCAGCATCAATGTTTTCATAACTGCCAGTTATTCAAATATTTAGAAAATCCAAAAAGTGATATTGGGAAATGCATTCCAGGATAGCAGAATTAATTAATGGCGGAGCCGAAGTGTCGGTACTCATTGATTTGTTTCAGCAATTTACCGGAAGATCTCCAGAAATTGTTGAGCCTTTACCCGCCAGTGGTTCCGGAAGGAAATATTACAGAATCAGAGATGGAGAAACTTCTGTCATTGGTGCTTACAATCCAGATGCCCGGGAGCATGATGTATTCATTGCCCTGAGTCGTCATTTCCTTTCTGCCGGTCTTCCGGTACCCTTGATTTATATGTCAAAACCTGATTCAGGTTTATGTCTTTTGCAGGATCTGGGTGATGAGACTTTGCTGGATCGAATAGAAAAAGAAAGGGATCATCCTCATTATAACGAAAAACTTACTTCTTATTACTCCCGGGTGCTTTCTGATCTTATCCGCTTTCAGTTGGATGGTGATAAGCACTTAAATTATAGCCGGTTAATTGTTCCTGAGTTTAATATGAAGGCCATGCATTGGGATATGAACTATTTTAAATATTATTTTTTAAAACCCTCAGGCATCGTATTTAATGAATATGTATTAGAGCAGGATTTTGAAAGGTTGGCGCTAACGCTCCATCAGGAGAAACTCAGAGGCTTTATGTACCGTGATTTTCAGGCGCGCAACATCATGATTCATCATAACATGAATTTTTATATTGATTACCAGGGTGGTCGTAAAGGGCCTCTGCAATATGATGTTGTTTCATTGCTTTTCCAGGCCAAGGCAGCTATTCCGGAAGATTTGAAAATGCAGTTGCTCGATTATTACATCAGGGAGCTTGGCAATCGTATTCATTTCGATCAGCATGAATTCAGAAAAAGGCTTGATGGTTTTGTTCTGATAAGGTTGTTGCAGGTAATGGGTGCCTATGGATACAGGGGATGGTTTGAAGGCAAATCACATTTTCTGGAAAGCATTCCCCTATTGCAGCCTAACCTGAAATGGATTTTCAATCATCAGGCTGTTACTGATGGTATGCCGGAGATGACAAATGTATTAACAGAAATATTGCACATGATGGAAGACAATTCATTGATTCAAACAGAAAAATTGATTGTGGAAATCTGTAGTTTTTCCTACCGGCGTGGTATACCTTATGATATTAGTGGGAACGGTGGTGGCTTTGTTTTTGATTGCCGCCTGCTGCCGAACCCCGGAAAAATGGAACAATACAAACTTCTGACAGGCCTCGACTGCGACGTAAAATCATTCCTGGAAAATGAACCTGAGGTGCATATATTTGTTGAAAATGCAAACACCATCGTACAACAATCGGTTCGTAATTACCTGAAGTCAGGGTATACACATCTGCAGGTCAGTTTTGGTTGCACCGGAGGCAAGCATCGTTCGGTGTATTGCGCCGAAAGACTGGCAGGCGTATTGCATCATCAGCAAGGCGTTTTGGTATCGTTGAAACATATGGAAATCAATACTTAACATCTATGTCAAAGACAGCATGCGAAAAAAAGAAAATAAAACAGGATAAAAACAGTAAGTATCATTGTACGTCATGTGGCAGGCGCTCATCGAAAGAAAATAATCTTTGTGATCCACAGAAAAGAAAACAGAAGTGAATCAGCAATATTCTCCCCGGCACCCCGAAAAATATTATCATAACACTGATATAGTTCATCTTACGGCTAAACAGATCATAAAGGATTTTGCCATGTTCGGGCTGGACATTCATTTTTCAGGTAACGTTGCATCTGCTTATCCGGAGTTGATGGCCCAACTGACCGAAAGTCTGCATACATTGTTGCAACACGACAGTGAACGGTTGTTTGCTTTGATGTATCAGATTGATATAAGTCAGAAGTCTGTGAATGAATGCTTCAGGTTGAATGAGCATCCTGCTGCCCGTCTTGCGGATTTGATCATGCGTCGTGAAATGATGAAAGTACTCACTGTAAAATATTATAAAGAGTTGAAAAAGAAATAGTCAAATCATGCCCAAAGCAATGATACTCGCAGCGGGACTTGGAACCCGCCTTTTACCATTTACCTCCACTCAACCCAAAGCATTGATCCCGCTTGCCGGAAAACCTCTTATCGCTCATGTGCTTGAACGCATGAAACAATATAATTATAAGGATATCATCGTTAATATCCATCATCACGGCCGGAAACTAAAAGATTATTTAATCTCAGGTGGGTTTTCGGATATCAACATATCTTTCTCTGATGAAAATGAAAATCTCCTCGACACAGGGGGTGCGATTCGCAAGGCTGAATGGTTTTTCCAGGATGGAATGCCATTTCTGGTTCATAACTGTGATGTGATTTCCCTTATACCTCTTGATGAGATGATGCAATTTCATAAGAGTCGCAAGGTAATTGCCACCCTGGCGGTAAGTACCAGGAATACTTCAAGGCCGCTGGCATTTAATCATCATGGTAATCTAACGGGCAGGTACAATGCAAGTATGCCTGTCGATATTAAAGGCCTGGCATTTAGTGGTATTTATATTGTGGATCCGGCTATTTTCTCGTTGATGCCAGCAGGCGGAATATTTTCGATCGTTGACACCTTCATCAATGTCTCGAAGAGTTATGATGTAGTTGCATATGAGCATGATCCGGAAATCTGGGTAGATGCAGGAAGCATAAATAATTTTGAAAAGGCTGCACATTTGCTGAAAAATGTTCATCTTTGAACATGAATACTTCTTCCGGTACTTTTTTAGATAAGGTAGCTGCGCGCATTCTGCTGGAGCACCAAAACTCAATGCAGCATGCATGTGTGGTATTTCCTAACCGCAGAGCAGGCGTGTTTCTGAAACAGCATCTGAGTGAGCGCCTGCACACACCGGCATTAGCACCCGCGGTTTTTGCCATCGAAGATTTTGTTTTTGAACACGTTGACCTGAATCATACAGATCAGCTTATTCTGCTCTGGGAACTTTATCAGTGTTATACGAGCACTGCACCTCAGGATGTTCGTCCATTTGAAGAGTTTTTGAAATGGGGCAAGGTTTTATTGCAGGATTTTGAAGAAACCGACATGTACCTGCTTGATGCACAGGTACTATTTGGATATTTATCAGAAGCCAGGGCTGTTGAATTGTGGAATCCGGGCAAACCAGCACTTACTGCCGGTCAACAGAGCTATTTGTTGTTTTATCGTTCTTTGTCTTCCCTATATCAGGCTTTTACGCAGCGTTTAATTGCTCAGCGAATGGCTTATAAAGGATTGGCTTTCAGAAAACTTTCCGAATCGGATAGAATAGTGTTTTCAGGTCTTCCATGGGACCATTATTATTTTGCCGGATTTAATGCACTTACTCCATCAGAAAAGAGAATCATTGATTTGATTTCAGAGAACAAAAAAATTACACACTTGTATGATGCTGACTCATATTATTTGAACGATTCAAAGCAGGAATCCGGAAAATACCTGCGCGAAGTCCGAAAGCAAAGCAGGTCGGGTAAATTTGAATGGGTAGGTGAAGATCTTACGCTTGGTAAAAAAAAGATTGAAGTTATCGGATCCCCCCATAATACAGGGCAGGCATTGATAGCAGGATCCATTCTTGCCGGCATTGATAACACTGAAACCGGCAAAACGGCTGTTATACTGAACGATGAAAGCCTGCTGATTCCACTGTTGAATGTTATTCCTGACAGTATCGGATCTTTTAATGTAACTATGGGTTTTCCATTTTCCTTAACGCCCATGTATGGATTAGCAGACACTATTTTCAGACTGCATCTTCATGCTTTCGAGAGAAGCCTCAAACAGAACGATGGATCAGCCGGGGAATCACAGATACGTTTTTATTACCGGGATGTGTCCGGTCTGCTGAGACATCCGTATATTATAAAATTTCTGGCATGCCATCAAAAAGATAATGATACTGTTCAGGCACTTTTGAGCCAGGGCAGAGTATTTTTCAGTAAAGAAGATATTTTCAATGCTTTTGAAAGCGATTCTGTTGCCAGGACATTGTTAGAGCTGATTTTCTGTGATTGGCATGACGTAGTTCAGGCTGTTGATAAATTATCAGAGATAAATGTGCTTCTCGCCACTGTATTCCAAAAGTTTCAAATAAAAGAAGAATTAAGCCCTGACATTGATTACCTTTATACATTCTCAGTTATAATGAACAGGTTAAAGCTTCTTGCAGGTCGTGCCGGGCTTAAAATGAGCCTTCGCGGGATACAGCAGCTTATCAGAAGTGTGGCTGCTTCCACGCATATTCCATTTTCCGGCGAACCACTGAAAGGAGTTCAGATCATGGGTATGCTCGAATCGAGGACACTGGATTTTAAAAACATTATCATGCTGGGGGTGAATGAAGGTGTGCTACCTGCTGCTCAAGGAGTACATTCCTTTATTCCTTATGATATCCGCAGGGAATTTGGGCTAATGGTTCACAACGACAGGGATGCCGTTTTTGCCTATCATTTTTACCGTCTGCTTCAGCGTTGTGAAAATATGTACCTGATTTACAATACTACTTCTGACGATACTGGCGGGGGCGAAAAAAGCCGCTATATTTTACAAATCAAACATGAACTTACGGGGCTGAATCCAAACATTATGCTCAGTGAAAGGTTTTACAGCCCGCCGGTTAAATTTGATGTGGCGGTAAATGAAATCTACGTCGAGAAATCGCCGGATATCATGGCTGAATTAGAGAAACTTGCCGGCAATGGCTTTTCACCAACTGCACTGAGTACCTTTATTGTGTGTTCGTTGAAATTTTATTTTACTTACATTATCAGGTTAGACGAAGACAACCTGGTACCCGAAAGCATGGATGCTTCCACTTTTGGAACAGGAATTCATGAAGCTTTACATGAATTATACAGGCCTTTTTCCGGATTTGAACTTACTTCAGAAATTCTTGACCATATTTCTTCTGAAGCCAACAGTAAATTACATGATAATTTTCTGAAAGCTTATAATAATAATGACATTGATTACGGTCGAAACCTACTTATGGTAAAGGTTGGCGAATCCTATCTGAGACGTTTCATAAGGATTGAAAAAGAATTCGTTGGCTACCTTCAAACCTTAGGCAAACAGTTGATACTTGAATCAACAGAGTATGATTTTGGTAAAGAAAATCCCATCGGAATCCATATCCATTATAAATCTGATGAGCATTTTCCTGTCAGGTTACGTGGCAAGGCAGATCGGATTGACAGGATTGGTACACAAATCAGGGTAATTGACTTCAAAACAGGATTTGTTAAGGCCAAAGACCTTGTGATCAAAGATTGGGATGAAATGCTCAATGATCCGGAAAAGAGCAAAGCATTGCAACTAACAGTTTATGCATTTTTATATGCAAAACAGTTTTCTGAGTCATTACCGGACACAGGTATCATATCTTTCAGAAACCTGAAAAGCGGTTTCTTACCGGTTGTCCTACCCGGTGAACCAAAAAAGTTTTTAGCTGGCATTGAGCAATTGCTTAGGCAATTAATCCAAAGCCTGTTCAACAACAATGCCCCATTTAACCAAACCACCCGTTACGAAAGCTGCGAATACTGCTCCTACCGGGGGATTTGCAGCCGATAAGCAAGAATTGTGTATCCCAGATTGGTCATTAGGCCTGCACTTCGTTGGAAAAAGACAAATTATTCCAATGATGATTTATAATTTAACCTGTTACAAATCAATAATTTATGTTGCTACTGACTAACCTGGATTTATATCATGTTGGTCTCTGGCCTGAGAAATCGCAAAATAATAATGAGTGGATTTCCAGGTATACCTGAGATACTGATGAATCAGAGGCTCAGTACAGCATTTTGTGCATCGCCAAATCCACTTGGAACGAACTTATCGGCTTCAGGATCGTTTAGCCAGAAATTCCCATCCAGCAAATAGCGGAACTGGTATTCTCGTCCCGTTTCGAGATCAATGGTGATGTTGAATGATCCATCTTTCAATGCTTTCATAGCGCCAGCTTTTTCTTTCCAGTCGTTAAAATCACCAACAAGGGCAATTTGTGAGGCACCACCCGCAAGTTCATTTTCAACCTTAAATGTTACTTTACAAACAGGCTTGGATTTGAGATATTGTTTCTTGATGCTCATTATACTCATTTTTAATTGTTTAACATAATTAAAGCGGGTGGAAATCACCCGCATCAAATTTTTATGGGTGCAAAGAAAAGAATTTTTTAGAGAATGCAGGTTTATTCATTCTTAACAAATTGTTAAAATCACATGCGAAATCTGATTTATACCTGTAAAATAAGGATCCATAAGGCTGAAATGAATTTGACGAAATATTATTTAGGTATTGATAATCAATTATATCATACTTTTTTCACAGAACAAGAGGATTCGTAGCATTGCAGCTAAACTGCCAGTGATGATAGATGAAAAGGGAGATAAAAGCAATATATTATGCAAACTTGAGGAGATCATCACCTGGTTTGCAGGCTTTGTATGCCTGTATGCAATTGTCATTACTAATTATCCGACGCTTATCTTTAAAAGGCATGCGTTTATTAAAAAACCCTCTACGATAATACATTTGTCATTTTCATCAGATTTTTGTATTGTAACTTTGCTGCGTTAAACTCAAAAAACACCAAAATTGAAAAAAATGGAAAATCCAAGACGAGTAACACCAATGATAGTGACCCTTATATGCTCCCTCCTGGGTCTGAGCATTGCCGGATCACTTTTTGCCGGCAGCTATGATAATCCAGCAGGTTCAGCCATGGTAAAAAATTCTCTATCAGATCTTTATGTAGAATATTCTGAAACAGATCAAAGTTTCACTTTATCCGACAATAACGGGAATCCCATTGGACACGATGAAGTCATCATCCTGTTTGCACCTCCTGCAACATCTGAAATGAATGCTTATGTATTTGTTACCAACAATTCCGGTGAAGTAAAAAGTCTTCTTGTCAGGAAAGAGGAACTTTACACGGTTACCGGTACGGTTAACAGTTTTTGCTGGAACCAGTCCTGCTATCCTTCTTTTATCTATGAGGTAACTGATCCCATTAACCTCGGACCAGGCAGCACTACAGCGTTATCTGATTTCTATGGCACCTATTCCCCTTTAAGTCAAACAGGTATTACGAAAGTGAGATACACTTTTTTTGATGCCTTCAACAGTAATGATTCAGTGAGTGTAATTGTTCATTATGCTACTGCCGATCAAACAGGAGTATACACTGTAACATTCAATGTGAGCAATGAAGATCAGCAATCAATACATAATGCTGTTGCAACCCTTGCTGGAGTGACTAATGCTGCCGGTATTTATTTATTTAACGATATAACGCCGGGAATTAAAACCTATTCTGTAAGTGCACCAGGATACAGAACAACAAGTGGGAATCTGGTGGTAGTGAATGAGGATGTTGAATTACAGGTCGTTCTTGCTGAAAATGAGAATGCTATGATTTTGCCAGACGTTGCCGGAAATCCTGGTGAAAATGTTACAATACCGGTCGAAATTAATAATGATGATACATTCGTGGCTTTTCAGCTAGACGTGCCGTTACCTTCCGGATTTGGTTATGTGACCGGAAGTGCTGCACTGAATGAAGCTCGCAGGCAGGATCATGTAATAAACACCGATTTGCTGCCAGGCACAAATGTGCTGAGGTTCGTTTCATTCTCGTTAACCAGTGCCCCTTTCATCGGAAATTCAGGCCAGGTGTGTTCATTCATACTCACAACGCCTTCGTTACCAGGTGCCTATTTTCTTGCAATCCAGAATCCAATCATATCTGATCCCGATGGAGTTAACATTGTAACGGATTCACAGGGAGGATATGTGAAGTTAGGAGCAGTATATGTAGTTAATTTTGATGTCGAAGATGAGCTGGGGACACCTGTAAATGATGCCATTGCAACTTTGGATGGAATAACCAATCCTGCCGGATCCTATCAATTTTTTACCCTCAGCGGTAGTCATCCATACAGTGTGGAAAAGAAATATTACACTACAGTCACCGGTGATGCCATAGTTGCCGGCGCCGACCTGAATGTTCCCATTGTGCTAATCCTCGCGCCAACCTACAATGTAACATTTAATGTGGCAAATGCCTCCAATTTGCAGCCCATTGCGGGTGCCAGTGTTACACTCAAGGCCGCTGACGGAGAAACTTTCCAGGGAGTAACACTGGAAAACGGAAGCTATGTATTTACAGGCATCCTGGCAGGTAATTATACCTATACTGTTTCAGCCACTGGCCTGGGAACTGTCAATGGATCGCTGCAGGTAGTTGATCAGAATGTGGTTCAAAATGTTCAATTGTCTGATACTTTTATCCTTACCTTACTCGATAATCCTGTTGGAGCGGCAGCCGTTTTGCAGGGAGCAGGTAACGTGGTCGCCGGTGTTGTGAGAACAGTTAGAGCGGTTGCCCGTCCGGCTTATGTTTTTCAGAACTGGACCCGCGATAGCGAGGTTATTTCAACAAGCTCGCAGTTTGGATTTACCATGCCCGCTGAGGATGTTACACTCACTGCTAATTTTATCAGAAAGACGCATGCAGTCAACTTGTCGGTCAACAGGCCTTTCTATGGTACAGCAACAGGTGCCGGAGTCTACTTCTATGGAGATACAGTAACACTAACAGGCACACCTTCAGTTTCTTCCTGCTCATTTGTGAGTTGGACAGAGGGAGGGCTGGTGCGATCCACGGATTCATTATGGTCGTTCGTGCTGACATATAACCGTACCTTCGTCGCTAATTTCACTGCCGATACCAGCTTTAATGTAACCTTCATAATTGAGGATCAGAATAATCAGTCAGTTAATAATGCTGTAGTTACTTTATATAATATTACCAATCCTGCGGGCAATTACGTGTTTCCACAGGTTCCACCGGGCACATTTGCATATTCAGTTACAGCGCCTGGATTTATGTCTGCGAATGGACAGGTTTTAGTTGAAGATCAGCACGTTGAAACCGGAATTATGCTTTTAAGGGATGAAAATACAATGTTTATCCCGGATGTGAGTGGTGATCCCGGTGAGAATATTTCTGTTGATGTTGCAGTTAATAATGCGGATGTGTTCGTAGCTTTTCAACTGGATGTACCCTTACCTGAAGGCTTTGGGTATGTAAACGGAAGTGCCGTATTGAATGAAGTGCGTAAGCAGGATCATGTGATTAATACAGATGTGCTTCCCGGGACAAATGTATTGAGGTTTGTTTCATTTTCATTAACCAGTGCTCCTTTCCTTGGAAATTCTGGTTCGGTTTGCTCATTTGTACTTACAACGCCTTCATTACCAGGTGCATATTATCTTACAATCCAGAATCCAATCATATCTGATCCTGATGGAGGTAACATCGTAACGGGTTCGCAGGGAGGATATGTGAAGTTAGGAGCTGTATACGTGGTAAGTTTTGATGTGGAGGATCAACTCGGAGCCCCTGTCAATGATGCTGTTGTTACGTTGGATGGCATTACCAATCCTGCCGGATCCTATCAGTTCTTTGCCCTCAACGGCAGTCATCCATACAGCGTGGAGAAGAAATATTATACTACTGTCACTGGCGATGCTGTAGTTGCCGGCGCCGACCTGATTGTTCCTGTTGTGCTTGAACCTGCACCGACTTTCAGCGTAACGTTTAATGTGACTGATGCTGCCAACATGCAACCTATTTCAGGAGCTGAAATCACACTGAAAGCCACAGATGGAGAGACCTTTCAGGGAATAACCCTGGTTGATGGAAGTTATACATTCACCGGGATTCTGGCAGGTAATTACACGTATACGATTTTAGCTTCAGGATATGGAACTGTAAACGGGTCTCTTGAGGTAAGCGATCAGAATGTTATTCAAAATGTACAAATGGTTGAATCGTATATCTTGACTCTGGTTGATAATCCTGTTGGTACTGCTGCTGTGCTTCAAGGTGCAGGCAGTTATCCTCCAGGCTATGTTAAACTGGTGCGTGCAGTAGCCAAACCCACCCATCTTTTCCAGAATTGGACCCGGAATGGAGAGATTATTTCAACTTCATCACAGTTCAATTTTACCATGCCAGCTGAAGATGTTACACTTACCGCTAACTTTATCAGAAAGACACACACAGTTAGTTTGTCAGTCAACAGGCCTTTCCTTGGTTCGGCAACAGGAGACGGAATTTATTTTTATGGTGATACAGTTATTCTGGTAGCTAATCCTTCGTCTGCAAGTTCTTCCTTTGTAAGTTGGACAGAAGGAGGAATTGTTCGATCAACTGATTCAGTATGGTCATTTGTGCTTACCTACAACCGTACTTTTGTTGCCAATTTTGATGCTGATACGAGTTTCAATGTTACATTTGATATTAGGGATCCGAATAACCAACCTCTTGCAGATGCAACAGTTACTTTATACGGTATTGAAAATGAACCGGGTAATTACCTGTTCAATGATGTTCCTCCCGGTACGTACACGTTTACAGTCAGTGCAGATGATTATGAGCCAGCTTCGGGTCTGGTTACGGTAATTGACCAACCAGTTATAGTTGAAGTAGTATTGATAGGTGCCACTCCCATATTCAGTGTTGTCCCTGAAAGCAAGGATTTTGGCATGGTGAATATAAACACACAATCTGATCCTCAGATATTTACAGTTACAAATCTGGCAGGTGGTTTACTTGAGATTATAAATGTGGAACTAAGGCTTTTCGATATTGATCAATTTATTCTTACTGATTTGAATGTTTATCCCAAAATGCTGGCTAATGGAGAGTCACTCACATTTACCATAAATTTTGCACCTGCCACTATTGGAAATAAAATGGCTATCCTCACAATCACTGATGGGCTTACAAGGATTGCGCATGATCTGACATTAACAGGTACAGGCTACGATGCGACTATTTATCTGCCATTTGAGGAAGATTTTACCGGTGTCAGCATGAATGAAATTCCTGTGGGTTGGGAGAGAAGTCATATCAACTGGGGAGTGAGCAATTCAAATAATGCCGGCGGTTTTGCTCCTGAGATGCTATTCAATTGGGAGCCTGATAACGATGGTTCTGTCAGGCTGCAAACTCCTCCGGTGTATTTTGAGGAAGACTCGGACATCATGCTTTATTTCAAACAGATGGTTGAAGATTTGGCAAACCTCCCTGAAAGCTATTCACTTCGGGTAGAATCATCGGTTGATAATGGCCAAACCTGGACCAGGCAATGGAACATACAACCTTTTGAAAATATTCCAGCAGAAATAATATCTGTTAATTTAAGTGCCTTATCAGGCCATACATGCATATTGGCATTGGTTTTCGACGGTTATTCACCAAATATCAGCCATTGGTATATAGATGATATTTTAATCTGCTATGTTCCACATGACCGGGTTGTGATGAATGAAATTATCAGCGAACCTGCATGTTTTGATGCAACCAACAGCATTGGTATCTTCCAGGTAACCATATTGAATGGTGCTGAAGCCGATTTTATTTCGGGCAAAAACATTACCATTCATCCATCTTTTTCCGGATTAATCATCGAAGCAGGAGGAACGGCAAGTATACATGCATCACAAAACATCGTTTTCAAACCTAATGTGAAAATAAACGCTGGTGCTTTTCTGAGGGCACGAATTGCTGACCTGCCATATTGCTGTCAGCCTACACCATTAATGGCTGCAAAAGAGACCGAGGAGCGGGCTGATGATGAAGCTTTACCTTTAACTGACCATTCTGAAGCATTTTTTTATGCTTATCCAAATCCAACTTCCGGCTGGTTATCATTGCATTTCGATGATATTTCGGAGGCGAGCGGGATTCTTGAGATTTATAACCTGATGGGAAATCGGGTACTTGAGAGTCAATTTTGCGGACATCAGCAATTTGATATGGATCTGTCAGTGATTCCCAATGGTATTTATCTTTTACGGGTAATCCGGGAAAACAGATCATCTGTCATCCGGGTAATAAAACAATAAGTAGCTGATATGTTGAATAATTTTTTTTATTACCTATTAACCTTGTATTATCATCCGTCAGGCATTGGATGAATCTGTTTGGTGGATGATATTACAGATAAACCGCATAAATTCTGATAAGACATAACTTATTAAGCAGATCACTAATAAAGTACA
>CAYQRU010000100.1:0-13466 GCA_964419945.1 uncultured Bacteroidales bacterium
ATGGCCCGAAAAACTCAGGATCCAGGATTTCCATGATCGAATAAATATCAATCAAACGATTTTCAATAGGAGTGCCGGTGATTGCCAGTTTATGTTTTACATCAATATTTTTTAATGAGTAAGACGTCTTGGTTTCATAATTTTTGGCACGTTGCACCTCATCGAGAATCAAAAAATCAAAACCAGTATTATTTATAGCCAACTGATCGCGCAGCACAGTTTCATAATTAATGATATGGAAATAAAAATCCGGATTAGTATATTGAAGAGCACGCTCATCCGGAAAACCACTAATAATCAAGGCTTTTTCATTTGTAAACTGGTCAATTTCCTTCTTCCACTGCTCTTTCAATGAAGCAGGACAAATAATAAGTGTCTTTTTAAATCCAAAAATTTCTTTCTTCAAGATAGCCGTTGTGATAGCCTGTAATGTTTTGCCGAGTCCCATTTCATCGGCGATGATTGCAATTTTTTTAAAAAGTGCAAACCAGACTCCTTCCTGCTGATAGGGATACAAATTTGCATGAACGACACCGAAATCAACAGTGACTTTTTTACTAAGGTTTACAAGCATGCGGTTTTCAAAAGCAGCTTCGACTTTTTCTTTTACTTCGGGACGTATACAAATTTGCCTCAATTTTTCAGCCGCATTGATAAAACCAAGAAAACCTGTAATGTTTTCATTATCAATAAACTTTGATCTCCCGAAGTATCGTGTAATCAATGTTTGCTCATTTGCCGGCAAAGCATATGGATAATACCAGGTGATTTTATAATCATTCAGCGGATCGCAAAAAATCTCAATGAAAGGGTACGTCTTGCTGAGCTTTTTGTAAAGTGCAACATCTTCTTTCAGCACCCTAAATGCATACATGATATGCTTTGTTGTCCCTAATTTATTATATTTTGCATCAAGACTGTTGCTGTAACCTGTTTCTTTCTTAAAATCACGCAGAAAAACAGTATATCTGGTTCCATGCTCATTTGTAAGAATATGATCTCCATAGATATTATCTGCCCACCTGATCCGGTAATGTGCTTTGTCGGCCTTCACTCTCCGTTCTTTCAAAACTCTGTTTATCATTCCCTGCCGGGTATATTTTTTATGCTGTACATGATGTTTTGGATCCAGCAGATGTAATTCATTTTCAATCTGCAAGAGGCATGCATACGAATATTTATTCCACCCGCAGGGTTCCCCACCTGAATAAGGAACAATATTACCGCCTGGCTCAATGTACAGAGCATATTCGGTGCTTTCATGGTCAGATTCATCGCTCAGGATTAACTCAAAGCGAGATTCTGATTGCGACAATAACTGGCAAAGACTACTGTTAAAGATCATTTCGCCCATTCGTATTTCAACATTCCCGAGTTCGCTTTGTAGTTTTGTTTTCTGCTGTTTGATTATTTGATTGATATCCATACTGATATATTTAATTCATGACCTATTATTTCCAATATTTCAGGCTTATTCCGGCCAGTAAAAGTAAAAAATCTATTTATCCTGCTGCAATATGGTAATTATTTGGATATTTGCAATATTTATTATCAGTAGAACCATTAATTATACAAAATGAAGAATTCAAAGCTCATAGCTATCATTGTACTGGTGGTGGCAGTTTTGCTTCTGATTATTCAGAATACGGCTTATGTGCCAATTAACCTGTTCTTTTTCAAATTAGAGATGCCGATGATCCTGCTGCTTCTTATTACTACTGGTCTTGGTATTTTGATTGGATTGCTGATTGCTTTTACGGGAAAAGGCAGGATGAGAAAATAAACCACTAAAATAATTTTCCTTCAGTCATAGATACGGGATTATCATCCTGACTGCAACTTGAGATGAGTTCTCATTGCCAGTTCTCAGAAAATTTGATGATTGTCCGGAGAACAACAGTAAAAATGATGTCTTTGGATGAATGCTGATAATTCTGATTAATGTTCTGAAAAGGGAATTTTGTACGTTTGCACCATGTACTTCAACATTTACGCATTACCGGTAATTTTTGCAGGAATTGTTATGCTTGTGCTTTCCTTGATGGCGATCAGGCATCTTGCAATTCCCGGCGTCAAATGTTTTTTGCTGCTCATGATGGCCGGGACACTCTATTCAGTTTTTTATTCACTTGAAATCTCATCCACACTTCTTCCACTTGTCTCAGTATTTTATAAGCTTGAATATTTGGGCATTCCATTCATTCCGGCGTTTTACCTCACATTTGCCATCCGGTATTCAGGCAAAAAAGAAACACTGAAACCTGCATATTTTTTTGGTATTTTTACGATACCCATACTCACCGTGCTGATGGTGTTTACCAACTCTTTCCATCAACTGTTTATAAGTGAAACAGGTATGGATGATTCAGGATTATTTCCGGTGTATGGTTTCACACCCGGAATATGGTACTGGATCCATCAGGCATATTCAATCATATCAGTGGTTATGAGTTTTGTTTTCTTCTTAAGAATGCTGGTAACTTCAGCTCCGGTTTTCAGGCCACAGGTATCTGTGATTCTTGCTGCAAGTTCTTTTCCCTTCATTATTTACATTATATACCTGCTGGGACTGTTTCCCTGGGGTCTTGATCCGGTTCCGTTTGCTTTTGCCATCAGCGGAATTATATTTTTTATAGGCATTTCCCGTTTTAATCTTTTCAGGCTGGCTCCACTCGCAAGAAACCTGCTTTTTGAAAAAATCCCTCATGCTGTTATTGTTTTCGATAATTACCTGCGCATCATTGATTGTAACAAAGCAGCAATGAATATTCTCGGAATTCATCCTAAAGATATTGGAAAACCAGCAGAAGAAATTTTTAAAAAGAATCCCGACTACCTGTTCATCCTAAATCAGAAAGACAATAAATCACAGATTATTTCCCTGAATGTGAAAGAAGAAATTTTCTTTTATGAGCGTCTATTTTCGCCATTGCTTGACAACAAAAGCAATGAGCAGGGGAAAATGCTGCTCCTCCATGATGTGACCAAACAACGGAACGCAGAAACACACCGGAAAGAAATAGAAGAGAAATTTCGGCTTATTTTTGAAAGGGCACCTATTGGAGTCATATACTTCGATAAAGATGGGATACTCAAGGTTTGCAATGAGTATTTTGTAAGAATTATCGGCTCTTCGTTTGAAAAACTGATCGGCTTAAATTTATTAAATCTTCCAGATCAGAGAGTTGTTATCGCTGTGAGAAATGTGCTGAAAGGGATCAGATCGGGTATGGAAGGAGAGTATCATTCAGTTACCGGAAATAAGATAACTCCTGTAAAAGTTCAGTTTGAATCAATTCTTGATGAGTATTGTTCTGTTCAGGGCGGAATCGGAATTATCGAAGATATTACTGCCAGTAAGGAAGCCGAAGACAGAATCTTCAGAAAGAATATAGAACTGCAGAAATTAAATGCCGAAAAAGACCGGTTCTTCTCCATCATTGCCCATGATCTTCGAAGCCCTTTCAATTCATTCCTGGGCTACACCGAACTTATGACCGATGAGTCTGACAATCTGACAACCAAAGAAATAAGACAATACGCCATGCTGATTCGCAAATCGGCAGTATCATTGTTCGGCCTGCTTGAAAACCTGCTCGAGTGGGCACGGTTGCAACAAAATAACATCAAAACCGAAAAGTCGCTGATTGCACTTTCCAAACTGATCTCAGGGAGCATTCATGTACTTGACGAAGTAGCCAGAAAAAAAGAGATTACCATCACAAACAACATCGAAAAAACGATTGAGGTACATGTGGATGAAAAAATGATTTCTTCAGTGTTCCGAAACCTGATATCAAATGCAATCAAATTTACTCCCCACGGAGGCAGGATTACCATTAATGCAAAGGAATTACCCGGAAATTTCCTGGAAGTCAGGGTGAGTGATACGGGCATTGGCATACCTGTAGATCACATCCCTAAGCTCTTCCGGATTGATGAGAAAATAAGCGCACAAGGTACTGACAATGAACCAAGTACAGGACTTGGACTCATTCTTTGCAAAGAATTTGTCGAAAAGCATGGAGGGCAAATCCGGGTCGAAAGTAAGATCGGCCATGGTTCTGATTTTTATTTCACGATACCAATGAAACGCCACAATAATACTTAATCGAAATAAACATGACTAACAACAAAATGCATCTGATCCTGGTTGCCGAGGATGATGAGATCAGTTACATGTACCTCAGCAACATTTTATTCAAAGCGTCCTTTGATGTGATCAGGGCGAAAAACGGTATAGAAGCAGTGGATCTATGCCGGAATAATCCTGACATCAAACTGGCTCTTATGGACATTAACATGCCGCTGATGGATGGCTTTGAAGCCACCGGGATCATTAAATCATTCCGTCCTGATCTGCCTGTCGTTGCAGTAACAGCGTATACTTATGACAACACAAGGCAGGATGCAATGGAAGCAGGTTGTGACGACTACCTTGCCAAACCTGTCACAAAAGACATTGTTGTTGAAACATTGAGCAAGTTTGGTTTAAATGTGTAATGAAAAGCCGGGTATCTTTATCTTTCACTTACTGGAATGAAGTAAGTTACAAGGTAGTCTTCAACTAAAACGGACTGATAAATTCACTGAAAAGCGGGGCGTGGTGGTCCTTCTCAGAAAGCAGCGGTGCTTCATTTCCCCAGTCAATAGCAAGTTGGGGATCGTTCCAGCGGATAGCCATTTCAGCATGCTTATTATAAAAAGCAGTGCATTTATAGAAAAAAATTGTTTCATTCTCAAGGGTCAGAAAGCCATGAGCAAAACCTGGAGGAACCCAGAACATCCATTTATTATCTTCGGTCAGGATGGTTGAAACCCACTTTCCATAATAAGGAGAATTTTTCCTGACATCTACCACCACATCAAGCACTGAACCTTTCACTACCCGGATCAGTTTTCCCTGCGCGTAAGGAGGTTTCTGCAAATGCAATCCGCGCAATACGCCATTTTGAGATTTTGATTCATTATCCTGCACAAAATCACAGATAATTCCAGCCTCCCGGTATCGCTCACGGTGAAACGATTCAAAAAAATAACCACGTTCATCCCTGTAGACTATAGGTTTGATGATCAAAACATCAGGTATTTCAGTTTGTACAATCTCCATAAATTAATTTTACTCATGATTTTTCCTGTCTGATGAATTAAAACAGGATTGAACAACAGCATAATATAAACAATACAAATTACAGATGAATCACTTCATCGTAGGCTGCCGCTGCAGCTTCCATCACTGCTTCCGACATGGTGGGATGCGGATGGATGCCTTTAATGATCTCTTCGGCAGTAGTTTCCAGTTTTCTTGCCATAACCAATTCTGCAATCATCTCAGTAACATGATCGCCAATCAGATGTGCCCCCAGCAATTCACCATATTTTGCATCGAAGACCAGTTTCACGAATCCATCTTTATTTCCTGAAGCACTGGCCTTTCCTGAAGCTGAGTAAGGAAATCTTCCGATTTTCAGCTCATATCCGGCCTGCCGGGCAGCCTGCTCCGTCATACCAACGGATGCTACTTCGGGAAATGTGTAGGTGCAACCTGGTACATTACCATAATCAATCGGTTCGGGATTTTTCCCTGCGATTGCTTCAACACAAATAATACCTTCGTGAGAAGCAAGGTGTGCCAGCGCCGGACCAGGAACAATATCGCCAATGGCATAATATCCGGCAACATTGGTGCGATAATAATGATCTACTTTTATTTTTACTTTTTCGAGCACAATTCCTGTTTCTTCCAGTCCGATTCCTTCGAGGTTTGGAGTGATGCCCACAGCCGACAAAACAATTTCAGCCTCAATGGTTTCAATACCCTTTTTGGTTTTGATATGCACCTTGCATATATCACCAGCTTTATCCACCGATTCCACTGTTGAGTCGGTCATGATTTTGATTCCCTGCTTTTTGAAACTCCTGGCAAGTTGTTTTGATACTTCTTCATCTTCAACAGGCAATATATTGGGCATAAATTCGACAAGCGTGACCTGTGTTCCTATGCTGTTGTAAAAGTAAGCAAACTCTGATCCTATTGCACCAGAACCAACCACTACCATGCTTCCGGGTTGTTTGTCCAGGGTCATGGCCTTACGGTAACCGATCACTTTTGTGCCATCCTGTTCCAGTCCTTTAAGTTCACGACTCCTGGCGCCGGTAGCTATGATGATGTGGTTAGCAGAAATTTCTTTCTTTGAGCCGTCTTCGGAAATTACTTCGACTATTTTTCCAGGTTTTACTTTCCCGGTTCCAACAATATGCTCAATCTTATTCTTTTTAAAAAGATATAGTATGCCTTTGCTCATACCGGCAGCAACTTCACGGCTGCGTTTTACCATAGCGCCCAGATCAGCAACAGGAGCCTGGTTTAGTGCAATACCGTATTCACCGGCATGCTTCAGATAATTAAACACCTGTGCACTTTTCAACAGGGCCTTGGTTGGTATACAGCCCCAGTTGAGGCATACTCCACCCAATTCTGATTTTTCGACGACGGCTGTTTTCAATCCTAATTGTGATGCCCTGATAGCAGCAACATATCCGCCTGGGCCACTTCCAATAACAATGAGATCGTAATTCATAATATTTTTGCTTAGTGTGAACGTGCGAAATTAAGAATTTTGAGCGATAACAAGCCAAAGATTGTTTTGTTTTAGAAAAACCGCTATTCTTCAAATACTTCTTCAGATTCGATGTGAGAACGGTACAAAAGAAAATGAATATGCGTCAGACATCTGGTAATCCTGAATCCCCAGTGTGATTTAAAAAGCATTGCAATTTCACGAATGGCATTTTCACGGGCAGCCTGCATATTCTTGCTGTAGAGTAAAACAAAGTCTCTGGCATCCTGGTAAATATCAGCCAGATCTTCCGAAAGACTGCACAAACTGTGTTCTTTGGTATCAGAATCCGGGTCACAAAAGGTAAAAGTATCATCCTTGCCAAATTGTACTCTCAAACCATTAAACATGTCCTGCCACTGCTCTTCAGTAACAAAGCGCTCGTTGGCATCAGGATATTCCACGTCAATCATGGGAACCATTGCACCCTTTACGTACATCAGCGGTAAAATTTTACAGGAATACTCAAGAATGTCAGATTTGCTGTAATTACCAGCCTTATCCATAAACATGCAAAATTCGTTGAGTACGGTAAACAGATCAAGAACGGAGCGGCTGAAAATATTGTCGGTTTCGTTCATATTTGATGAATCATTTTATGCTGTAACCTGATATGAAAATGCTCTTTGGATCAGGCTGCGAATATCGGCAAAAAAAAAGTCCCTGATTCGGGACTTCTGGAATGTTTAAGCCATTGATTAGTATTTTTTCTCCTTGATGCGTGCTTTCTTACCTTTGAGCCTGCGTAAATAGAAAATACGCGCACGGCGAACAACACCACGTTTGTTCACTTCAATTTTTTCAATAAACGGGGAGTTCAAAGGAATGATTCTCTCGACACCAACACTTCCTGAAACCTTCCTTACGGTAAAAGTTTCAGTATCGCCTGCACCAGACCGCTGTAATACAACTCCCTGGTATTGCTGGATACGTTCTTTGTCTCCTTCCTTGATTTTATAATGTACTGTGACAGTATCGCCAGCCTTGAAGTCGGGAAGATTTTTCCTCGTCATCATGGTCTCTTCGACATACTTAATTAATTCGCTCGTATTCATTGCAGTAAGTATTAGGAATAAGTGTATTCTGAAAAAGAGTGCAAATATACGGCAATATTCTTTTCAAAAACAAAATACGTAAAAAAATACACTGATCTGCCGCTTACACACTCCAGGATTTGACTTTTCTGAACATTATATCAGCTTCTCTCCCAGCCTGCTGACAATTCTGATCCATTGCTGCCTTTTGTGCTCATTCGATCGCCTCACAGGGCCAATGGTTGTAATGCGTACCGGATGAATGCCACAAAACTGAAGTATTGCTCTTTTCATGGCGTGATGCCCGGGTTGCCTTAACACCCAACGGTAATACCAGGGCGAATTATCCATTGTAACAATAAGTCTGGCCGTTTTACCTGTCAACAATTTTTCATGCGACTGCCTACCTTCGAGGTATCTGAAGGCAAAGCCCGGTAGAAATGTACGATCAATAAAGCCTTTGAGTAATGCCGGAAATGTCGCCCACCAGTTAGGGTAGAAGAAAACAAGATGGTCTGCCCATCCGATCAGTTCCTGTGCCATGACCAGGTCTGGCTCCAGTTCCTGTTTTCCCCTGTAACCGCTGCTGAAATTGGGATCAAATTTCAATTGGTTCAGTTTTAAGAATTTGATCTCTGCATTTGATTTAGCAGCACCATCAATATAGGCAGTGGTTAATTTATCACTGAAGGTGTCTTTAACCGGATGACCCAAAATGATCAGTATTTTCTTCATAAAAAAGCTGATGATCAGTTGCTGCAATAAACTGGTTAATCCCGGAAAAGATCAATGGGATTGCGGACTTTATTCTCAAGGAGGGCAAAATCAATCACATCAATCATGTTATCAACGTAATGAAATTTCAATCCATCAATATACCGTGATGGAATTTCTGCAATATCCTTGCGGTTCTCACCTGACAGAATGATATCCTGAATGCTGGCGCGCTTGGCTGCAAGTATCTTTTCCTTGATCCCACCAACCGGCAATACCTTACCCCTGAGAGTGATTTCGCCTGTCATGGCAACTTTAGGTTTGATCATACGCTGCGTATATGCCGAAGCCAGGGCTGTAAAAATGGTGATTCCGGCAGAAGGCCCATCCTTTGGAGTTGCCCCTTCAGGAATGTGAATATGCACATTCCATTTTTCAAAAATCTTATCGTCAAGACCAAGATGCCGTGTATGAGATTTCAGGAATTCATAGGCTATGCTTGCCGACTCCTTCATCACATCTCCGAGACTGCCGGTAAGAGTAAGATTACCTTTACCCCGACTCAGGCTCACTTCAACAAACAAAATCTGACCTCCCACCGATGTCCAGGCTAACCCTGTTGCAACACCGGCTGTTTTTTCTGGCAGGTCTTTTTCGATATGGTACTGTTCTGGTCCTAATATTTCCCTGATATCTTTGGTTGTGAGTTGAATATTATATGGATCACCTGTAATGATAAACCTTGCACGGTTACGAATAATCTTGGCTATCAATCTTTCCAGGTTTCTTACTCCGGATTCCCTGCTGTAATCTTCAATAATTTTCCTGATGATGGGTTTTGAAAACCTGAGCTTACCGATTTCCAATCCATGCTCATGAAACTGTTTGGGTATCAAATGTCTGAGGGCAATCTCAATCTTTTCTTCCATCAGGTAACCGCTCAGTTCAATGATTTCCATACGGTCGCGCAAAGCAGGATGAATGGTGCTAAGCGTATTGGCAGTAGCCAGGAACATAACACGTGTCAAATCGTAGTCAATATCGAGGTAATTATCATGAAAAGCATGGTTCTGCTCAGGATCAAGAACTTCGAGTAAAGCGGCAGCCGGGTCACCGTTGATGTTCATTCCCAACACTTTATCTACTTCATCAAGCACAAATACCGGATTTGAACTTTTCACTTTTTTAAGGCTTTGAATTACCCTGCCGGGTATAGCTCCGATATATGTTTTCCGGTGTCCACGAATTTCTGCTTCGTCGCGAAGACCACCCAACGACATCCTGACATATTTTCTTGAGATTGCTCTTGCGATGGATTTCCCGAGGGAAGTTTTACCTACGCCGGGAGGGCCTACCAGACAAAGTATTGGTGATTTCATATCTCCTTTTAGTTTCAGCACTGCCAGATATTCGATTATCCGTTCCTTCACCTTCTCCAGTCCGTAGTGATCCTGGTCGAGAACTTTCTGGGCATTTTTCAGATCAAAATTATCGAGGGTGCATTCGTCCCAGGGTAATTCCACCAATATTTCGAGGTAATTCAACTGCATGGAATATTCCATGGCAGCCGGATTCATGCGCTGAAGCTTGGATATTTCCTTGTCAAATACCTCTGCAACGTTCTTCGGCCATTTTTTTGCGACAGCTTTCGCTTTTAATTCATCAATCTCCTGCTGGTTAGGGGTTCCACCAAGTTCTTCCTGGATAGTTTTGAGTTGCTGATGCAGAATGTAATCGCGCTGCTGCTTGTCTATTTCAGTTTTGACCCGGCTTTGTATCTGATTTTTGAGCTCAAGTTCCTGTAGTTCCCGGGTAAGTATAGCTAAAACACGATTTGCCCGTTCTTCAAAATCAAGAGACTCAAGAATGATCTGCTTTTCAAACACTTCGCAATTGAGGTTGGAAGAGATGAAATTAACCAGGAAACTCGGACTCTCAATGTTGCTTATGGCAAAAGCTGCATCAGTCGGAATATTTGGAGATTGTTTTATGATTTGTATGGAAAGATCTTTCAGTGATGATATCAGCGCTTTAATTTGCTTATTCAGTCTGAACTTGTCAGGCGGCTCGTGAGGAAATACCCTTGCCATGATATATGGTTCTTCACGGACAAGTGTTTCCATCCTGAAACGTTTCTTTCCCTGAATAATGGCAGTTGTGCTGCCGTCGGGCATTTGCAGAAGTTTGATGATGTAAGCTACGGTTCCCACGCTATACAAATCTTCAAAAAAAGGGGCTTCAATACCGGCATCTTTTTGAGCTACTGCGCCAATAATGCGGCTACCACGATAATAATCCTTGATTAATTGAATGGATTTATCGCGACCCACAGTAAGGGGAATGACCACTCCGGGGAAAAGCACTGTATTGCGCAAGGGCAGAATTGGTAACGCGTCTGGTAAAGGTTCAGTCCTCATTTGCTCTTCATCCTCTGCTGACAGCAGGGGAATAAAGTCTGCTCCCTCATTTGACAGTTCAGAAATGAGCGAAATTTTGGGATTTATCATTGATTCAAACATGCTGGTGCGGTTAACAATAATCCGGCCATCAGAACTTCCGGCAGTATAAGCAGCCAAATGTGCAGACATGATGACCCTTTGTCTCTGATTTAAGATTCTGTAATAACAGAGTGACAGAACTAGAGTTTGCGATATTCAAAAGTAATATTAAAAACATGTTTCAGAATTTCCCTGTCTGTATCTGAAAGTTCCATGTTGCGCCTGCGATAAACAGCTTCTGCAACTTTGATGGCTTTATTGATATCATAGGTAGTAAATCCTGCATGACCACCCCAGGCAAAAGATGAAATAAAGTTACGTTGGAAATTTCCTCCAAAAATATTGGCACTCACACCTACTACAGTCCCTGTGTTAAACATGGTGTTGATCCCTGATTTTGAATGATCGCCCATGATGAGGCCGCAAAACTGCATACCGGTATCAAGAAACGTTTGTTCAGGATAATTCCACAACCGTACATTCTCATACGTATTTTTAAGGTTCGATGTATTGGTATCGGCTCCCAGGTTGCACCATTCTCCCAAAACCGAATGACCAAGAAATCCATCATGGCCTTTGTTGGAATATCCAAAAATCACCGAATTGTTTACTTCACCGCCAACTTTTGAATAAGGTCCGATTGTGGTGCCTCCATAAATTTTTGCACTCATTTTTACTGTTGAATGCTCACACAAGGCGAAACTTCCCCTGATCATACTACCTTCCATAATTTCGGCCTTGTTTCCAATATAAATTGGTCCCTGGCTGGCATTCAGCACCACGCCATAACCAACCACAGCATCTGCTTCAATGAAAACATCTTCGGCATTTACAACATGAGCACAGTTTGAAACATCCTGAGATTTTCTACCTTCTTTAAGCATTACAAAATCATCCCTGATTGCTTGATCATTCATCGAAAAAATATCCCAAACATTGCAAATTTCCTTTATCGGAACTTCCGTATATATTTCATCAACCAATCCTGCATCTTTTGATCCGGATTTTTCAAGTTCGTGTTCCGTCAGATGCATTGCTATGACCGTTTCATTCCTGACAAGTGCCTGGTTGGGTTGTAGTTTATTAATTTCATCAATCAGATCCCGGCTTGGAAAAACAGACCCGTTAATCAGTACATTGTCGGGCTCTTTGATCACAGGAAACTTTTTTCTAAGGTATCTTTCAGTGAGTGATGATGTTTTTACGCCAAGATATTTTTCCCATTTTTCCCTGATTGTCAGAATCCCAATCCTGATATCGGCAACAGGCCTGGTAAAGGTTAATGGCAGCAGATTGCTGCGCTTGGCATCGTCGAAAAGGATGTAATTCATAGAAACATAGTTTTTTGGTTCGCCAAAAATACAAAAGGTTATATTAAAAAAGCCCTTTTGTCAAAGGGCTTTTTTATGAAGGAGTTATGAACACCTGGTTCTAATTGTTCTGCATGTTCCGGTTCTGTAAATGCTTCTCGTACCTTGCCCTGAATTTGTCAACACGCCCGGCAGTGTCAACGAGTTTCATCTTGCCGGTATAGAAGGGATGAGAAGTATGAGAAATTTCTAACTTAACCAGAGGATATTCTTTTCCGTCTTCCCACATGATGGTTTCCCTGGTGTTAACTGTTGACCGGCTCATGAAGGCATAATCGTTCGAAATATCCTTGAAAACAACCAGCCGGTATTCCTTTGGGTGAATGTCTTTCTTCATAATATTTAGTACTATCTGATTTTGAGGGCGCAAAAGTACACTTTTTGTTTTAATCACACAAATTATCCAGGAACAAAACTTTATTTCGCATCTTTGACAAAAATCTATTTCGTTGCTTTTTCTTTGTCAGAAATACATAATATATTGATCTAAAGGATAATAAGTCTTTCAAACAAGATATCCCGAAAAATCAGAATGCCCTGTCAATTCAACTGATTTGAACAGGTTCTTGCACTTAGATGTTTAAAGTCATATTTATCAATAACTTCACTATCCAATGAAGACATGCAAACAAACTTTAACTTTTCTGGCTCTCATTCTGCTTCCGATTGCATTAACTGCACAAAATATCCATGTGAGTGGAACCGTGGTGGATAAAGACAGCGGCGAAAAAATTCCTTTTGCTACCATCGCGCTGTATGCCAACGACAGCAATGAACCTGTTGGAGGAGTCACTTCCAGCCTGGAAGGACATTTCATGCTGCGCGATTTACGCCAGGGAAGCTACAGGCTGGTAGTGTCATTTTTAGGATACAACTCTTACGAAGCTCCATTGCAAGTTGCCAACAGGCAAAAAAATATTACCCTGGGTGATATCGCTCTCAGCAGGTCCGTCATTCAACTCGACCAATTGGAGGTGACCGCTATGGCCAGATCGTCAGCGAACCATCTGGACAGGATAAGTTATCGTAGCGAAGATTTTGAAACCGCACGGGGAGGTACGGCCGCCGAACTTATTAGCAAATTGCCATCCCTTTCAGTTTCTCCTGAAGGTGAGGTATCGGTTCGTGGTACCACCGACTTTATCATTTACCTGAACGGGAAACCAACTCAAATTGAACCTTCGATGTTGCTTGCCCAAATTCCTGCAGCCTCAATAACCGGTATTGACA
>CAYQRU010000101.1:0-13412 GCA_964419945.1 uncultured Bacteroidales bacterium
AGCGATAAGAAATCCTTAAAAATGCATGAAGGCATCCGGGTTTTCTCAAACCTCTGAAAGCTTTAGCTCGCTCGGGTGGTGAATCCCTCGGACAGGTTTAAGTAGAAATTTTCGCCACTCTAAGCAACCCCTTTTTATCTAAAATGAAGATTTTCCGCCCTTTCACAGCTACCATTTTTTCTTCCTTGAATTCGCTCAGCAGCCTGATTACGGTTTCATTGGCGGTTCCAACCATATTGGCCAGGTCTTCGCGTGAAAGACTAATTACTGTGATTGGGCAGCCATCGCTGTGGAAAACATCATTTAGTGTAAGCAAAGCTTCCGCCAGTCGTTCACGCACGGGTTTCTGTGCCATAGAAGTAATTTTTCTCTCAGCTTCCTCAAGCAACTTGCTCAATGTTAGCATTATACGGGTAGATATTTCCGGATACCGGATCGTGGTCTGAAAGAACTTACGTTTATTGACAAAACAAACGATTGAATCATCAATAGTTGTTGCTGAGTTAGCATAGTTTCTTCCACTAATCAGCGAACGAAGTCCTAGTAAGTCCCCCGGTAAGGCAATTCTCACAATCTGCTCCTTACCTTCCTGTCCAAGCTTGCTAATTTTAATTTTTCCAGAGTGTATACAATATATTCCGACAGGTTGTTTGCCTTCGTAGAATATAACCTGTCCCCTCTTATAAAAATAACAGGTCTTTTTGTGCCATAAATCATTCAGGTCGCACGGATCCAGGCAGGAAAAATAAGATGCTTTGTGAATTGGACAATCAGTACATTTAACATCAATAAGCATGGTACATATGACAATTAAAGACCACATTTTTAATAAGTTAACCCAAATGCAGTCGGATAAATACCAGCAGTACAAGTCGGCCAGATAGTAAAAGATAAAAAAGCGTCGAAAGGTACAAATATTATTTGCACTGAAAACACCAAACAAAAATATTTTGTATACTTTGTTGTACCTAAGTAAATTAAATTATATTTTCGCTGATCATTTCATCAGCCACATACCTGATTACTAACCAAGTTATCAACCTTATCAACATTTCATCCAGATGAAAGCTGCGCTTATTAAAGTCAAAGGTCTGGTTCAGGGTGTGGGTTTCCGTCCTTTTATATACAAGCTGGCAACAAGAATGAGATATCATGGCTGGGTAGAGAATCGTACCGATGGAGTAACCATACTCCTGCAGGAAAACGGAGTACCTTTCGGGACGTTTCTGAAAGCACTGAAAAAAGAAGCACCAAAAGTTTCTGATATTGAATCTATTACAGTCGAAACAGTTTTTTGTGATCCACAAAAAGATTTTATTATCAGAAAGAGCAGGGAATCTGAAACTGAAATTACTGAAATTTGCCCAGATATTGCCGTTTGCAGGGATTGCCTCCGGGAAATGAATACACAGCCACATCGCACCTGGTACCCGCTTATCAACTGTACCCATTGCGGCCCCAGGTTTTCAATTATAATTGATTTACCTTACGACCGGGCCATGACCACCATGGCTCCTTTTGCAATGTGCAGTGTTTGTGAGGGAGAGTATTCGAACATCCTTGATCGCCGCTTTCATGCACAGCCAGTAGCCTGCAATCACTGCGGACCTGTTTATCAGATGTATGAATCCGGTCAAAAAGCCGGTAATCTGCCTTTTAATGAACTGTTGATGGTAATCAGCCAAAAAATTGCTGCAGGAGAAATACTTGCTTTGAAAGGAACCGGAGGTTACCATTTTATTTGCGATGCTTTAAATGAGCATGCTGTATCAGAGATACGAAAACGAAAGAAAAGGGATGGCAAACCACTTGCTGTAATGTTCAGGGATTTGGAAGTATTGAGCCTTTACGCTTATTCCGGAGATACAGAGAAGAACCTTATGAAATCGTGGCAAAGGCCCATCGTTCTGTTGCGTTCAAAAAACAAACTTCCGGCAGCTATCAACAACGAACTTGATACCATAGGAGCTATTCTACCTTATATGCCCTTTCATTACCTGCTCTTCGGGGCAATTAAAACAAACGCCATTGTATTTACAAGCGGGAATATCTCTGAAGAACCTGTGATGATTGATGATGATAAAGCAAAAAAACACTTAGGCGGGATCAGCAACACCTTTATTACTTATAACCGCGAAATTTATAACCGGGTAGATGACTCAGTAATAAAAGTTATAGAAAACAAGCCAGTTCTGATAAGACGTTCGAGGGGATTTGTCCCCAAACCTGTAAAGTTAAGTTTACCTGTTGATGGAATATTTGCAGCAGGAGCCGAACTCAAGAATACTTTTTGCCTTGGGCAGGGTAATCGTGCCATAATCAGCCAGCATATCGGTGACCTGAAGAATATGGAAACATTTTCATTCTTCTGCGAGAGCATAGAAAGGTTTCAGCGTTTGTTCCGGGTAGTCCCGGCTTTAGCAGCTTGCGATATGCATCCTGATTATTTATCCACTCATTATGCTGAAACACTTAGTCTGCCGCTGGTTAAAGTGCAGCACCATCATGCTCACATTGCTTCCTGTATGGTCGAGCATAAGCTTGATGAACCTGTGATAGGACTAAGTTTCGATGGAACCGGACTTGGCGAAGACCGTAAGATCTGGGGTAGCGAAATAATGATTGCCGACCTGATGCAATACAAGCGTTTCGCACATATGAATTATATTCCGCTGCCAGGAGGTGATGCTGCAGTAAATGAGCCCTGGCGCATTGCATTGGGATTGTTATATGATACCCTGGGAGAAGAGTGTATCAATTGCGCAGGGAGACTTTTTCCTTCGGTGCCTTTGATGCGAATAAGTTTGATCGTTGAAGCCCTGAAGAAAAACATCAATGTGGCTTTATCCTGTGGATTGGGAAGACTCTTTGATGCAATAGCTGCACTAACAGGACTTTGCATTTCTCCAACTTTTGAAGCCGAAGGTCCAATGCGACTTGAAGCCGTTGCAATTAAAAATGTTTCCGATTCCTATCCGGTCATAATAAATAATGGAATATGGCAGCTCGAACCAGTTTGTCATGAATTGATCAGAGATCTTGAAAAGAAACGAATGGTTGGTTACATCTCTGCGAAATTACACAATGCTGTTGCTGGATTTGCTGTTGAAAGTGCATGGCAGGTTGGGCGGCAAACGGGAATCAAAAAGGCAGTGCTCTCAGGTGGATCATTTCAAAACCGCGTACTGACTGAAAAAATTATTTTTTTATTGAAAAAGAAAAACTTTAATACTTTTATACATTTGCAGGTGCCGCCAAATGACGGTGGTATTTCGTTAGGACAACTGGCGGTTGCAGCAAAAAGGAGGATGATGTCATGTGTTTAAGCGTTCCCGGAAAAGTTGTTTCAATTGCAGAAGATACTGCTGTGGTTGATGTGGGAGGAACAAGTATCAAAATTGGAATTCAATTGCTCGATAAGGTTTGCCCGGGCGATTATGTGCTGGTCCATTCCGGTTTTGCCTTACAGGTTATCAGCGAGGAGGATGCAAAAGCGCAACTGGAATTGGTTAAGGCGATGAAAGGGTGAAGGTGGAAGATAAAAGGCCTAACCCGGAAGTTATAAGTTGGATGGAGAAAGGTCACGAAGCCATGCATAAAAAAGGAACTGAAGCCTTTGACACCAACAATTTTATCATTGACGACCATGATAACTAATAAAACAACCAAGACCTTCGCATGAAATTCATTGATGAATACCGCAACCGTGAACTATGTGAAGTTGTGCTCGAACAAATTCACAGGGAATCAAAGCATAGCATCACTATTATGGAGGTATGCGGGGGTCATACCATGGCTTTACATCGTTTCGGGATACCATCGCTGCTGCCACCTGCTGTTAACCTGCTTTCCGGTCCTGGTTGCCCGGTTTGTGTCACAGGCCGGGGATTTATTGATCATGCAATCAGGCTGTCAATGAGGGATAGAACAGTGGTTTGTACTTATGGCGACCTGATCAGGGTTCCCGGCTCTGAATCCACACTTGAAAAAGCTCAGGCTGAAGGTGCAGATGTCCGTATTGTTTACTCTCCGATGCAATGTATTGAGATGGCAACACAGCAACCGGAACTGACTTTTATTTTCCTCGGAATTGGTTTTGAAACCACAGCACCTGCAAGTGCAGTAGCACTGCAAACAGGCAGAAAGCTTGGACTGAAAAATTTCTTCCTTTACAGCGCTCACAAAGTTATGCCGCCAGCCATGAAAGCCATCATTCGTTCAGGGGTAAAGGTGGATGCCTATCTCTGTCCGGGTCATGTAAGCACAATTGCCGGAATAAAAATGTATGAGCCGTTGGCAGAACAATTTGGCGTTGGTTGTGTGATTTCAGGGTTCGAGCCGCTTGATCTGCTGCAATCTATCCTTATGCTTGTGAGGCAATTTGAGCGAAGTAAACCCAGTGTTGAGATCCAATACACACGAGCTGTTAAACCTGAAGGAAACCCAAAGGCACAAAGTCTGTTGAACCAGGTATTTAATCCCTGCGATGCCTGGTGGCGCGGACTCGGAATACTTCCTCGAAGCGGACTGAAACCATCAGACATTTACCGGAACTATGATGCTATCGAAATATTTGAACTGAGCGGCGATGAACCACCCGATCCATCCGGCTGCCGTTGTGGAGATGTACTCAAAGGCCTCATAAAACCCATGGAATGCAGATTGTTCTCGGCAATATGCACTCCTGCAAACCCCATTGGCGCCTGCATGGTTTCAGCCGAAGGCGCCTGTCAAAGCTTTTTCAGGTATGCAAACACATAAAAAAATATTGCTGGGTCATGGCAGCGGTGGCCGTTTGATGCATGAACTCATCAAAGAAGTGTTCCTGAAATATTTCACTGATGAAACTCTCCGTGCTCAAACCGATGCCGCTTTGCTAAGCCCCGGAACCGGTAAGCTTGCTTTTACTACCGACGCGTATGTGGTGCAACCACTTTTTTTTGCAGGCGGAAATATCGGCAAACTGGCAGTTTGCGGCACGGTGAACGATCTGGTGGCTGCAGGTGCCAGGCCTTTGTATTTAAGTGTTGCGTTTATCATTGAGGAAGGGCTGGAGTTTTCGGTTCTAGAGAGCGTTGCGCAAACCATGTCTGAAACTGCACAAATGGCTGATGTTCGTATAGTTTGCGGAGATACAAAAGTGGTTGAAAAAGGGCAATGCGACAAGCTGTTTATTACTACCGCCGGTGTTGGTCAGATTGAAAAGCAACATGAAGATATTGGCTCGGGAGTACTTATCAATCCCGGCGACCATATTATACTCAGCGGAACTTTGGGCGATCATGGGATGGCTGTGCTTGCTGCCAGGAATCAGCTTGGTTTCAGTTCAACCCTTCAATCCGATTGCGCTCCAATGAATCTGCTAATCCAACCTTTACTTGATACCGGCCTGCCTGTCCATTTTATGCGCGATCCCACCAGAGGCGGACTGGCTTCTGTTCTCAGCGAAATTACCCAAAACAAACCATACGGAATTGAAATTCATGAAACAACGATCCCTGTCTCCGATCCAGTGCTTGGTATGTGCGAATTATATGGATTCGACCCACTATATATTGCCAATGAGGGAAAAATGATTATTATTGTGCCTGAAAGCAAAAGTGATGAAATATTGCGCTTGTTGCAAAAATCCGGGATGGGAAAAAATGCTGCAATTATTGGCACGGTAAAAAATGAAAATCCGGGAAAGGTAACGATGAAAACCCAGATCGGAGGTACAAGGCTTATTAACATGTTGGCGGGTGATCAATTACCGAGAATTTGCTAATATTGCTCATTATGCATGAACTTGCTGTCGCTACCGGCATTGTCGAAATTGCAGAGGCAACCCTACGTGAGAATGGATTGATGAAAATATATACAGTCCAGGTGGTACTTGGAGAATTAACATGCGTTGACGAGAGTGCATTGCGCTTTGCATTTGAACCGGCTTCAAAGGGAACGCTTGTGGAAAATGCTGAATTACATATTATTGTCCAAAAGGCATTGGCAAAATGTGCGCCCTGCGACCTTTTATTTGCGCCCTGTGGGTTTGTTGCCCAATGCCCAAAATGCAGCGGTTTTATTACAAGCATCGTTAATGGAAGGGAATTATATGTGAAATCAATTGAAGCTGAATAAAACATGAGGTCAAAGAAAGAAAAAGGCAAAAAAGAGAAGTTTGTTAATCATTGTTGAACCCTGTATATCAATCATTATCTAAAAAATCTCCGGAATTGAGCCTTCCTACTTTGAATCAAGAATGTGAAACAGAAATTTGCAGTTTTTTATAACAGCAAAAACCAGGCAATCATAATCCTAAAAAATACTCCTATGTGCGATACATGCGGATGCGGAAGTCCAACAGAACCCAGAATCACTAAGCCGGGTCACAAACATCAGATTCATGAGCATGAGCATGAGCATGAGCATGATCATCACCATCACCATCACCACTCTGATGGTCACCACTACAATAACTTAAGAAGAGAGGTCATCGTAGAACAGGAAATACTGAATAAAAACCAGCTTCATGCCGAAAGAAACAGGGGTTACTTTGAGGCAAGGGGAAATATGGTTTTGAATCTCGTCAGTTCGCCCGGTTCCGGAAAAACCTCCCTTATTGAAGAAATTATCAAACGGCTTGCAAAACATACAGGAATTTATGTGATTGAGGGTGACCAGCAAAGCACACTTGATGCTGACAGGATTGCAAAGCTGGAGATTCCTGTACTTCAAATCAATACAGGTAACAGTTGCCATCTTGAGGCGGCAACAGTTGGTCAGGCTGTTAAGCAACTTAATCCAGGAAACGGATCATTACTGATTATTGAGAACGTCGGCAATCTAATGTGCCCTTCACTTTTCGACTTAGGCGAAAACTACCGTATAGTCTTGCTCAGCACTGCAGAAGGCGATGATAAACCACTTAAATATCCTAACATGTTTGACACGTCGCATGTTTGTGTTATTACCAAGATGGATTTACTGCCTTATACGAGTTTCAATCATGATCAGGCCAGAGAAAATGCCTTACGTATTAATCCTCATCTGAAAATATTTTCAATCTCCATTAAAACAGGAACCGGGATTGAAGAATTCATAAGCTGGCTCAGAGAAATAACACATTTTGAATAAAACTCCTCCTCTGAGGCTTTAAACAAGTGGAGATAAATGAGCTCATGTCGGGTGTTTGGAAGCAATTAATCACACATTCCTGCATGTTGGTTCAGCAGTATCACGAAGAAATGATTACTGTTTTCGCTTTGGGCATTATCCGGATTCGTGCTGATGTAGAATATTTTTTCCCGAACCATCAGGATTGACCGGATCACAATCAGGATCAGCGCATTTACGCGATGCAGGTCATTATATAGGTTAATAGTTGAATTTAATCAAATTGCTATAGTGATTATTCATAAAAAAGTATCCCAAAATCTCAACGATCTGCTGTGCACCATGCAAAATTGCGTTTGTCGGTAATATTCGGGATAACGCCAACATGGTCATTAATTTTTACCTCCTGGCAATCAATCCGGGATTAATCGCCAAAGCATATTCCTACTCCACGGGCTGTTTTCATCAAAGCGGTATCGGGCGTCACAAGATTTGGCTTTTGAATGGCTTCTTCCAGTGTTACGCTCGTTATGTAAGGATGGCGGTAGGAGACCATTTTCCCATAATCTTCATTTAAGGCGAGTTCAAACGCTTTGACACCGTATTGGGTTGCCAGCACACGGTCGTAGGCAAGGGGGACACCGCCCCGCTGAAGATGCCCCAGCACGGTGGCTCTCATCTCGTGCGCGCAACCGGCAAGTTTGAGGTCTTCCAGCAACTTGAATGCCACACCACCAAGCCGGAAGTTTCGGTAACCAATCGTTTCTGACTTGATACCAACGAGGTCGCCACCCACAGGATGTGCACCTTCGGCGATGACGATATTCACAAATCCTCTGCCTTTTACAAAGCGGGAATTGATTTTATCCAGTACTGTCTGGGTGCGGTAAGGTATCTCGGGGATAAGACAGATTTCAGCGCCGCCGGCAACGGCAGCATTCAGTGCGATCCATCCTGCATCACGACCCATTACTTCCATGATAAAAACACGGTTATGGCTTGCGGCAGTAGTTACCAGCTTATCAACTGCTTCGGTAGCAATCTGTATGGCTGTTTGGAAACCAAAAGTGGAGTCAGTTGCAGAAAGATCATTATCAATGGTTTTGGGAACACCAATAATATTCAGGCCTCTCTCATAAAGTGCCTGCGAAATCCTTTGCGAACCATCACCACCGATATTGATGACAGCATCAATGCCAAGGTATTGTATTTTCCGTATCATTTCTTCGCTGCGGTCTACTGTTGTCCAGCTTCCATCGCGCTGTTTTACAGGCCACTCAAATGGCCCACCACTATTGGTAGTTTGAATGATGGTTCCTCCCAGATAGTGGATGCCTGCCACGGCCTTTTCATCCAGCACCATGATCTCCGTGGGTTCACGCAGGATTCCGTTGAAAGCTTCTATACTTCCAAGAATTTCCCAGTCTTTTTCCTGTGAAGCCCTTTTAACAATGGCTCTGATCACAGCATTAAGGCCAGGACAGTCACCACCACCTGTTACTAAAAGCAGTCTTTTCATTTTTTTTCGTTTTGTGATCCCATCGGATAAACGATGAAATTTGGTTGAATTGTTCGAAAAATCTGTAATGCGCTTTCAGGAATACCTGTCGAAAATGCACCAGCGCTGTGCAAATTAGCAAGAAAAGCGGATTCCCGGCGAGCGCGCAAAAGTACAATTTTGTGGTTACATTTTATGCATCAAGCCAGGCTTTGAAACGGGATACCTTGTCAATACTTACGTAAATTTCATCCTGGTATGGCGGGTTAAGCTCAATTTTCAACCTGCTCTTCGGATACACATGCACATTACGTATGGCTTTCAGGCGGACAATAAATTGCCTGTTGATGCGAAAGAATTCTTTCGGATCTGTTTGCTCGGTAAGCTGCTCAAGGCTCATATCAATGGGATAATGAAGGTTATCATGAGTGACCAGGAATGTGATACCCTGGGTGGAGTAGAAATATGCCACCTGTTCAATACTCACTGACCTGATTTTTTCTCCTACCGCAATGCTGAAACGCGATTTGAATACCGGTTCTTTCCGGGTAATCAGTTCCAGCAATGATTGCATATCAATAGAAGTGCTTTCGGGTTTCGTCCATTCCTTGTACTTATCAATGGCGCGGTTCAACTCTTCAGGCAAGATGGGTTTTAACAGGTAATCAATGCTCTTCATTTTAAACGCTTTAATGGCGTACTCATCATATGCGGTGGTGAAGATGATCGGGGCATTGACTTTGACTTTTTCAAAAATTGAAAAACTCAGGCCATCGTCGAGATGGATGTCTAAAAAAATCAGGTCAGGGTTGTCATGCAGGGTAAACCATTCAATGGAATCGGCTACGGATTCAAGTTTGGCCAGCACTTGTATGGAAGGATCATACCTGTTGATCATTTTCTCAAGATGGTTGGCCGCCAGTCTTTCATCTTCTATGATTACTACGTTCATATGGGTGTAAATATTTATTTTTTAAGTTCTTTGACCGGTACAATTTCCGGGTTTGCTTATTTGCGCCTGGTTCACATATTCGATTTCAGTCCTGCTTGATTTCATGTTGCAGTATCAAGCTGTCAATCAGCATCATCTTCATAAATACCTCTTCAGATCAAGGGTATTTTAGCCACGAATTTATCGTCCTCCACTCCGAAGTACGTCTGTTTATCAGTAAAATAACTGTACCTGTTGGCTATATTACTGAGGCCGATACCATTTGATTCAACAGCCTGTTCACGCTTCTGATAATTGTTGACCACGTTCAGGTAATTGTTATTATCAGCAAAGATATCAATAATCAGTGGGTAACGGTTGGTAAAGAAATTATGCCTGATGGCGTTTTCTGTCAACATCTGAAGTGACAATGGAGGTAATTTTTTATCGAGCTTGGCTTCATCCACATCGTAGTATACCTCCAGTTTATCGCCAAAACGGATAGTAAGTAAAAAGATATAGGATTTCAGGAATTCGAGTTCGGTACGCAGTTTCACCAGGTCTTCGGCTCGGTGTTCGAGCACATAACGATAAACTTTCGAAAGTTGTCCGGTAAATTTCTCGGCCAGTTCGGGTTCCACGCTGATCAGTGAGGTGAGTATGTTCAGGCTGTTGAACAAAAAATGTGGATTTACCTGGTTTTTCAGCATCTCAAACTGCGATTGCAGGTTTTCTTTCTGAAGCTGTAGCAGTTCATTTTTCTTCATCTGCAATTCGCTGAAATAGCTCTTCATCTGTCCGACTGTGGCCGAATAGTCTTTTTCGAGCATAGCCATTGATTTTGCCAAATCTGCCTCCATTCTTTTACGCGCACTGATATCCTGCGCCATGGAAGCCAGGCCGACAAAATGGCCTTCTTTATTTTTCAGGGGTGTATTATACCACTCACAGGTGATAATTTTCCCATCTTTGGTGGTGTTTTCATTCACATTGAACGAGCCTCCCGTATGGTTCAGAATATGATCCCACACGCTACATACGACTTCAAGTTGATGTTCTGGTACAATCAGTTCACAGGCCTGCTTTCCCATAACTTCCTGTTTGGTATAACCAAAGATCTGCTCAGCAGCTGGATTCCATTCGACTACTTCGAGGTTCATGTTCCATTCGATAAATGCCAACGGAGTGTTTTGAATGTGCAGACTCAGCCTCTCGTTGGCCGCCCTGAGAGCGTTTTCGGCTTTGTAATGTGCTTCTTCGCTAAAGTATGCATGTGCCGAAAGGCGGTTATTTAACACAGTTACGATCATACCGGCAAGCAGGGTACCGCTCATAAAGAAACTCCATTCCAATACTGGCATCCATGCAACAGGTTCATTTTTAAACAGATAAAGAATAAAATAGTACAGGATAATGAAGATTGCTCCGTGAATTATCTGGCTACGGTAAGGAAAAGGAATAAAGATAAACCAAAGCAGCAGAAGAAAGCCCAGCCCTCCCCAGTATGAGCTTTCAAGTCCGCCATGCAGCAAGGCAATCAGGGTAGAATAAAAAGCACTCACATAAAAGCCCGCGTAAATGGTTCGTTTGATCCACCTGATATTTCTTGAAAATACTGATATACAAAAACATACAAGGAAATATGTAATGATTCCGAACCTGAGGGGCAAGAGTGTTCTGAGGTTACTGGTTCCGGCAATCAGGTCGTGAACATGGAAAATCAATACCAGTAATATTCCTGTCGTGGAAATAACCATCAGGATGTTTCCCAGGTTTTGTTCACGATAATGAAGAAATCCCTGGTTGCGATTGAACTGATTGAGTTCCCTTAAAGATTGAACTACCGATTTTCGCATCTTTATGATTATATACCAACCTTTTTCGACAGGCAAAACTAAAACTGGTTTGCGGGCTAAGAAAAAGATCGTGATTGAATCAGATAATACGCAGGTTGAAAGACTTGTTCATGCAATTGAATCCGCACTGCCTGACAAAGCAGGTGTTTTTTTGATTCCCGGATGGTGCTCTGGCATGGATACCTGGGTGCAACCTGCTTTATTCCAAACCACTCAGGAATTCTTACAATCTTATTGATACATACACAATTCCCCGGATTTACAACCTGAAAAACAGAAGAATACCCTGATCTGCGATAACTCTGAAATTTCGGATATCAGGGTGTACTTTATGCGTGTGTATGATGTAAATCATTGTCATACATTTGCCAAAAATTATTTTATGAAAAAGAACATAGCGCTGATTACAGGCGGTTCGGGCGGCGAAATAGAAATTTCCCTTAAGAGCGCCCACATCATCAAACACAATCTCGACAACACACGGTATTGCGTATATCTGATTGTGATAGAAGGAAATCAGTGGTTATATCACCGGGATGATCACTCAAAAATCCCTGTTGACAAGAGCAATTTCTCAATCAGGATAGATGACCGGGAGGTACTTTTTGACTGTGTTTTTATCGCCATTCATGGTACGCCGGGCGAGGACGGTAAACTGCAGGGGTATTTCGACCTGCTGAAGGTTCCCTACACTGCCTGCGATATTTTTACCTCCTCGCTTACCTTCAATAAATATTTCGCAAATCATGTAGTTGAGAATCTTGGCGTTAAGGTTGGAAAGTTGCAGATTGTCAGGACCGGCCAGGATTATCGTCATCCCAATTTTTTCGGTGCACTGGATTTTCCGTGTTTTGTGAAGCCCAATAAGGGCGGATCGAGTGTTGGCACATCCAAGGTACACAAATACGGGGATCTGAATGCTGCCATTGAGCATGCTTTTATTTATGATGACGAGGTATTGATCCAGGAGTTCATGATGGGCAGGGAGATCACCTGCGGAATGATAAGCAACAATGGCCAATTGATCATTTTTCCCCTGTGCGAAATTGTGAGCAAAAAGGAATTTTTTGATTATGAAGCCAAATACACCGATGGTATGGCGGATGAAATTCTGCCGGCCCCGATCAGTGAAGACCTTGCTGAAAAATGCAGGAATATTTCCGCATTTCTTTATGAAAAGCTGAATTGTAAAGGAGTCGTTCGTTTCGATTATATCCTCGATGGTGGCGAGTTTTATTTCCTTGAAGTGAACACCATCCCAGGGCTTACTGCTAACAGTATTGTTCCGCGAATGGCAAAGTACATGGGCATGAGTATCAAAGATCTGTTCACCTTGATGGTGGAAGAGGCCATCCGCTGGCGGCAGGAACGCGTGAAATACGCCTAATCCTGGTAATTCCTCAGAAAATCAATGAGTTGCCTTGTGGCTTGTGCACGGTGGCTGATCTGATTTTTTTCCTCCATGGACATTTCAGCAAAGGTTTGTCCATACCCTTCTGGAATGAAGACAGGATCGTACCCAAAGCCACCTTTTCCACGCTTTTCATCAATGATCCTGCCCCCGGCTGTTCCTTCAAAAAAGTATTTTTCTGAATTCAAAACCAGTGCAATCACTGTGCGGAAGCGAGCGTTGCGGTTTTTCGATCCTTTTAATTCCTCCAGTACTTTTCTTGTGTTATCGTCAAAATTTTTTCCTTCGCCGGCATACCGTGCGGAATGAACTCCCGGACGGCCATTCAGTGCCTCAATTTCAAGGCCGGTATCATCTGCAAAGCAATCGTAATGGTAATGTCTGGACACATAAAGCGCTTTTTGTAAGGCATTTCCTTCCAGTGTGTCGCTGGTTTCAGGGATGTCCTCATGGCATTGTATGTCGTTGAGTCCGATGATTTTCCATTCCAGGACGGATTGCCCTGAAAGGTCTTTGCACAAAAGATCGTTAACCTCCTGGATTTTATGCCTGTTACGTGTAGCGAATACAAGAGTCTTCATGGTATAATTGTTTGTAGGAATGAGTACTGAATGGTGTTAC
>CAYQRU010000102.1:0-4567 GCA_964419945.1 uncultured Bacteroidales bacterium
AAACAACATTAAGATTGGCAATGTATTTTTCTATATTAGCTATCAACGCTTGATCAGGAATTGTATTTATTACTTCGGGATTACCAGTAGAACTTATTACTTGATATGACATGGCATTGCTAGTTCCAGCATTGTTAATCACTGTAAGCAATCCATCTGTCACTCCAACAGGAACAATGCAAGTAATGCTTGTGTTGCTCCAGTTTGTAATTGTACCATTTAAAGAGTTAAATTTTACCTGACCCTGCGAAGTGCCAAAATTTGTTCCTGTAATTGTGATTTGATCATCTGCTGAAAAGCTGTAACTGCTTAAGCTATTAATTACTGGAACTGGCGCAAGAACCTTTATTCTCAATTTAGTTACTGCAAAGCTGTAAGTAGAATTCAGTTTTGATGACATATAAAAGTTCTTATTACCTGTTGTCGCACTTGAAGGTATGTCAAAAATAAACTTGATTGACTGATTATTATTAAATCTTTCGGTGTCATCAAACCAGTCTTCAATGTAACTATTGTTAAAAAATGAAGGATCACTACCGCTAAAGGAATATCCTGAATGTGCTATGAATTCCACCTCCTGTCCCGGATACCCATTAATTACAACTGATTCAAAATTTACAACAGACTGGTTGTTTAGCCCAAACGATAAAAAAATGCCATTTTGCGTTACTGCATGACATGCAATCATTATTAGATCGCCATCATAGGTTTCTATATCATTCACATCAATTGTATGCTGAGAACCACCATTTCGATTTAGAAGAACATATTCATCATCATATCCACCTAAGATGTTCCAAGTTGAACCCGCGAAAGAATAGGAATTAGGAAGGTAGTTTGGTGGTTTCAGGAACTGAACATATGCGTTAGTATTCAAAACCCCATATTGTTCAATTGTTGATATTTCACCTTTATACAAACTGACGATACCTGTATTATTTTGAGGATTGCTGTCAAGCGCCGGGGAAATTGTTACAACCACCTGATACATACCATTTGGTGCTGAAGATGAAATTGTAAACGTTGTACTTTTTGTAACAACCTGTAATTGATTCAACTGGGCAACCATTCCTGAGGCTTCGTGAACTTGTGAACCATTAGGGTCAAAAACTTTGAAATTATAAGCCAGGTTGGTGTAAACTTTATCCGGCGAGTTGCTCTCATTCTTTATTTTACCATACGCCGTAATACTCGAACTTCCTGAAAACTGATATTTTGAAGCCGTAACCTCAGTTACAGCAGCATCCCAACCCACAGCATTTTCTGTAACGCTTAAATTGAGGAAACCGCTCGAAGGGTATCGCAGATTGACTCCACCTACACTACCGGTAAAATAATACTCATAATTCCCTGAATAGTTAAGGATCAAGTTCTTCGAAAATTCGACTCCGGTCGCCCATGTACTGCCTCCGGCATTCATGGTGTTTGGTGTGCCAGCAATATGAATCTTAACTGAGTTGGCATCTGGTGGAACTCCATTGGTGTTCTTGTAAGAAACCTTAAAAGAATACGTTCCTCCGGTAAATCCTGATGATGGGGTTACGTAGCCGTTGTATAATTCAACAACCGTTGCCTGGACGTTAACACTGATCTGGTGGGTTTCGGTATTGCCAACATTATCATAGGCTTTGGCTTGTATTGTAACAGAACCGGGGTTGTTTTCTGAAGTATTCCATGAATAGTTATAAGGTGGCTGCGATATGGTTGCCTTTTTAACCCCTCCTATCCAGATTTCAACGTAATCCATGCCACTATGCTCATCTGAGGCATCCACAACAATATTGACTGTGCCGGTAACATTGGCTCCATTGGATGGGTTTGTAATTTGAACAGTTGGATTTTTTGAAAGCATTTTATCGTAGGCCCAAAGAGCATTCACTCTACCAGGTTTATGGTTACTATAGCTTGGAGGAAAGTTAGAAATGTCATCAATTAAAGAGTTCTTTAAGCTATTTCTTACGATAAAAGCATTATAATAAGTTCCTTGCTCCCAATTAATTGCTTGCTTCAATACAGCAGAGATACCAGCAACGATCGGTGTAGCGAATGAACTACCACTTACGGTAGATGTAGTTCCATTAGCTACTAAGTCTAAGGTTTTAACTGTAACGCCTGGGGCACATAGATCTGGCTTATTGTATTGTGTACAAGGATTTATTGGGGAGCAATCATTACTAAAAACATTAAATCTACAATGCGAAAAGACTGATATTGTTTTATCTCCATATCCTGGCGATTCTGGTACGATGGAGGAATTACCAGCAGCTGATGTAGTGATGGTTAACGCATCGGAAGCGTTATTTAGAATCACATCGATTTCATGCAGACTATTTGGGCAAGATGAATAGTTTAATCCAGCTTCAAATGAGCAGTTAATAATGTCAACATCAAAACTTTTTACGTGATCAATAGCAGTAGAAAAGTAGGCTGACACCCAAGGAAATGGCAAAAATATCTTATAAATTATAAATTCGGAATATGGAGCCATCATCCAAGCTGCTCCTGCTACCTTTGTGCCATGGCTGTCAGTATCATTAGAGTGGAACAATGGAGGTAAACTATAACCCGTTCCTACAACATTCAGTTTCTGATTATTCCATGGTAGTCCATTAACAACCATATTTACAGCAGGGTGATCATGTTCAATTCCCGAGTCAATAATTGCAATTCTTTGTTGATTGCCTTTATAGCTTGAATTATGAAGTGATGCGATATTAACGCTATCGTACGCCCAATTATCATCTATTAAATTATCCCAAGACCATAAATCTCTATTTGATTCATTTTTTGGTGTATTTGAACTGGACAATTCTTCATTATACTTTTCAATCTTATCTTCTGGGCCAGCATCAATAATAAGTTGTGTATTATTTATATGTGCTATCAATTTTAAATTTTTAACAGGTATCGTGAATAAGTATGCGTTCATAAATAGATAATAATGAACACTATCAACCATCGCTCCTGCCTCTGTTTCAAATCCAAACTTATCATAATAAGGTCTGCCATAATTTAATAATTCTCGATAAATATCTTGCAGGGATTCTGAATTTCTGGCTAAGCAAGACCTTTCAGTATAAGATAAATCTTCATATGAACTTCTGTAGTGGCTCTTTAATTGTAATTCTTTAATGTAGTCATCGCTCTCAATGCAAATTATAACTATTCTTTCACCCTCAGGCTCTTCAACCATGAGGCGGCGCAGCTCGTTGGAAAGGATTTTGTCTTCAAGGTTTTGCCCAAAGCAAAAAAAACCTGAAAGGATTAAAACTGAGAGTAGGAATAGGTTTTTCATTGTCGTTTGTTTTTGTGATTATTAAATTTGAAGTTATTACCTGTTTAAGTGATTTTGTTAAAACTTGCTGGATGTGCCATTCAGGTTAAAACCCCCATCCACCAGCCCGCTGCCATCGGTGCGTTGCTGTACGGAAGTTACAGTAATGGAGCCGCTTTGCGCAAGGCAAAGCATGGCTGCCAGAAGGAGAACGGTGGTGAGGAGTGGTTTTTTCATAGGGTGGGGATTTAATTGGCGATATATTGGTTATTGTGTTCAAAGATAAACTTGTGTTTTTAAGGCTGTAAAAATACGACATCAAAGGGATGAAATCAATAAAAATGTATGCCCGTGTGCAATTTGTATTTATTCTACATAATGTATGATGGTTTAGAATGGGAGGTTGTCAGTAAAATCAGGGGGGGTGGAGTGGTGGAGGGATGGAGAGAGGAAGAGAGGAAGAGAGGGAGAGAGGGAGAGATGGGGAGATGGGAAGATGGAGAGATGGGGAGACAAGGAGAAGGGAGAGATGGGGAGACAAGGAGAAGGGAGAGATGGGGAGATGGGGAGATAGGGAGATGGAGAGAGGAAGGTAAATAGTAATCAGATTTTTTCAGTCAATTAGCTTTTTTGTTGAAGCAGAGCACATTGAGTCAACTGGGAATATTTGTGTATATTTGCAAAAAATGAAGAAAAATGAAATTACGGGTCTATATTGACACTTCGGTTGTTGGCGGGTATTTTGATGATGAATTTGAAGATGACACAAAACACTTCTTCAACAGAATTTTCAACAGGGATTTTTTAGTTTACTTTTCTGAGGTCAGCGAGGCTGAGTTAAGCCTTGCGCCGGATTTTGTTAAAAATTTAAAATCTAAGATTCCTGCAGATTGCCTCAAGTTCCTTGAACTGGATAGTGAAGCGAGAGAACTTGCTGAAAGCTATATCAAAGAAAGGATACTTGGAAAGGCAAGCCTTAACGACGCTTACCATATCGCACTTGCTACAGTCAACAGACTTGATGTGCTGGTTAGTTGGAATTTTAAGCATATTGTAAATTATGACAAGATAAAGCTTTTTAATTCAATTAATTTGCGCCAGGGCTACCCTTTGATAGAGATTCGTTCACCTAAAGAATTTATAAGATATGAAAACACTGACTGAAAAGAAATTTGATACTGTTCAATATTTTCGCCTGATTAAGGAAAAACTTGCAAAAAGAATGGCCAATATGACCTTGGAGGAGCAACGTGAATTCCTGAAACAAGTGAGGGAGGGGAAAATAAAGATTGC
>CAYQRU010000102.1:4667-13358 GCA_964419945.1 uncultured Bacteroidales bacterium
AAGTGTGCGAAGCACCTTTCGGTGTTTTCGTTAAAAATCCTGCTTTTGTATAATAAAACAGCCATGCCGTCCATTTCAATGTTTTGTTGGGTTTGCTCCATTTAAGATAAAAGAAACAAAGATGTTACAGGTTGTAAAGTTATCCCCAAAAGAGAATTATTTGTTGCAGGTGGGTTTATCCAACGGCAAGGAAGGAGTGTTTGATGTATCGACCTGGCTTGAAATGGGAATTTTTAAGGAGTTGAAAGATCGTGATTATTTCAGGCAGGCCAAAATAACTTATGGCGGCATCGCATGGCCTAACGAGCAGGATTTCAGTGCCGATACCATTGAGCACCAAATGCATGTGTTAATGGACGTGTAAAAGAAATGAATTCCCGTGTAAGCTTCATATTTGCAGATATATTCTGTCATTGCTGCATTACGCAAAACATGAAAACACCAACTGAATAAAGTTTGCTGCTGTGCAATATTTTCGCCTGATTAAAGAAAAACCGGCGAAAAGAATGGCCGATATGACGTTGGAGGAGCAATGTGAGTTCATGAAAAAAGCAAGGGAAGGGGAAATAGAGATATCCTGAAAATACGTTCCAAAGGGATTAAAACCATAAACGCAGTAAATGGGTCGGAGTTCTGGGGTTGAGTTATGGCAGATAAGTCATTGTTTCTTGTCTGCTTCCGGCGGTCCCTCAGGTAGCGGTAGCACCAATCTGACACTGGTAGTTAGTAAGATGTTTAAGGTAAATCACGCATTATCAACGTATCTTACCTGATGAAAGTGGAAAGAGGAGATCATTCCTGCATCCTGAAACTGTCCTGTGATCAGGAAAAATTACCCATCTCAACCTGCAATACCAGTTTGTTGTTGGAAAGGCATTTTGTTTTTGGAGATTAACCTTTTGTTTCTGAGATTTTTATAAAAAATGATGGGTCCCTTATTACTGCCTTGGGAGAAACTGCCTCACAATGGTGAATTACTTCCTTTCAAGCAACTTCAACCTCAGCATATTCAAAGCGCTTAGGGCAGATATATGAATGTTGCGCTCACGGTTATTTCCAAAAAGGAATTTCTTCGAAACAATCCCACCGGGCGTGGCAAGTGCGATCCAAACCGTTCCGACAGGTTTTTCGGGAGTACCTCCCGACGGTCCCGCAATGCCGGAAGTGGCAAGCGAATAGGTGCAGTTTAGTTGCCTGCGGGCATTCATTGCCATGGATTCCACCACTTCGCAGCTTACAGCACCAACCTTTTCAATCACTTGCGGATCAATACCAAGAAGGCTGATTTTCAATTCGTTGGAATAAGCCACAAGGGCGCCCTTAAAATAATCTGAACTGCCTGACACACTGGTTATTCTGTGGGCAAGGTAGCCTCCCGTACAACTTTCGGCAGTGCATAAGCTTGCTCCCTGTTTTCGAAGCAAATCCCCCGTGATAGATTCGAGCGTATCACCATCAAAACCAAAAACATAAGACGGAATTATCGCCAGTAACGCATCGAGATGTGTTTTGAGTGTTTGTTCCAGAATATGACGATCGTTTCCGCTGCCCGTCAGACGTAGCCTTACAATGCCGGGCTGAGGCAGGTAAGCAAGCCGGATATTTTCGGGCAATGCATCTTCCCAGCCCGATATCAGGTCGGCAAGGAATGATTCGCCGACACCCTGCGTCAGTATGGTTTTGTGTATGATTACATCTCCATGTATCATAGCTGCCAGGCGGGGCAATACATGATCGTCCATCAGGGCTTTCATTTCGAAGGGAACTCCGGGTAATGACACAAGTATTTTCCCATCTTTCCCGAACCACATTCCCGGTGCAGTTCCATGTATATTGGGCAAGGGCGTGCAACAGGCCGGGATATCAGCCTGTCTGCGGTTAAGTTCGGTCATGGTTCGATTGCGAATTCTGAAAAACTCTTCCACATCCCTCAGGGTAGGTTCGTGTATAACCAACGGAGAATGAAAATACTCAGCCAGCGTGTATTTGGTGATGTCGTCCTTGGTAGGTCCCAATCCCCCTGTAAGCAGCACGACATCTGATGCGATTAAAGCCTCGTCAATGGCTTTTGTTATGTGAACGCCTGAATCGGCAATGGCAGTTACCTGGCGAACTTTTACCCCGATGGAATTAAGCCTCTCCGCCATCCAGGAAGCATTGGTGTTGACCACCTGCCCGATGAGCAGTTCATCGCCGATGTTTATTATTTCTGCAATCATGCAAAAGTCAGTATTTTATATCCAATTTTCTGGATTGTTGTGTGTGTATGGTTCATTTTCCACTAATTTTGCACTTTTTTGCAAAAATACTCAGAAAATTATGGCCAGATTGCAGGAATCGGAATTAATACTCAATGAAGACGGAAGTGTATATCATCTGAAGCTCCGTCCCGAACATATTGCACCCACGCTGATCCTGGTTGGCGATCCACAGCGGGTAGAAGCTATTTCACGGTATTTCGACCGGGTGGAGGTTAAAATTCAAAACCGTGAGATCATTACACATACAGGCTATCTGAATGCAAAAAGACTGACAGTATTATCCACCGGTATGGGAACTGATAATATTGATATTATTGTCAATGAATTGGATGCCCTGGTGAATATTGACCTCGAAAAAAGAGAAATTAAATCTGAACTTACGGCATTGAACCTGATCAGGTTAGGCACTTCCGGTGCCATTCAGCCGGATATTCCGCTTAATGCTTTTGTGGTTTCGGGTTGTGCAATCGGAATCGACGGATTAATGAATTTTTATACAACACGGCATCCGTCGTTTGATCCTGATATGGCGGAAGCCTTTCGCTTGCATGCTTCCTGGCCGCCTGCAATGGCAACTCCTTATGTGGTGAAAGCTTCTGATGTGCTGCTGGAAAAATTAAGTACCGGTTTGCTGAAGGGGATCACTGCCACCGCTCCGGGATTTTATGGACCTCAGGGTCGTAAACTTAGATTGGATCTCGGGGTGGAAGACATCAATCAAAAGCTTGAAACCTTTGAATATAACGGGCTAAAAATCAGTAATTTCGAAATGGAAACCTCGGCCCTGTATGGTTTATCGGCATTGCTGGGGCATAACGCTTTGACAGTGTGTGTGGCAATAGCCAACCGGCACCTGAAAGAATATAACCGGGATTATAAAAAGCATGTAGATCAGTTGATACGGTTGGTATTGGAAAGGATTTCGGTATAGCAGTGTTTTTTACCCGGAACACAGAACAACATTCCATGCAGGGATTTATTAATATTCACATTTTGAATAGATATGAACACAGGTGACAAGGATACAACCATGCAGTCAGCGTTGTTTTCGCTCATCAGCATGTTGGACGAACCGGATGCTGTATTGTATGAAAAGATCTTTCAATCCATTGTGCGCATGGGTGCACCGGCTTTGGCACTGCTTGAGGAGGCCAGGGAAAATACGCTCGAAACCTTCATGGGAGAGAAGCTTGAAGAGCTGATCCGTACTATTCACACAGATGTCATACTCGAGGATCTTGTATCCTGGAAAAGTTCCGCAACCCTTGATATTCTGCAACTTATGCAGCTTCTGTGCCGGTTTCATTACCGCAATCTTGATACCATCAGATTAAATGAGCGGGTAACTTCCATGCAGAAGGCCATATGGCTGGAGATTAATGAGGACCTTACTTCGCTGGAGTGTGTCAGACTGGTGAATCATTTTGTTTTCCGCACCTGGGAATTTAAATCCGACACTGCCAATTTGCTGGAAGCCGGAATTTTCTTTCTGAATAAAGTGATTGATAATAAAACAGCTCATCCTGCTACCCTGGGAGCTTTATACCTGGGATTGTGCCAGCGTCTTTCTTTACCGGTTTATTACGTTGCGTTGCCTGAAAATTTCATACTTGTTTACACCGGCCAAAAGGCTTTCAATTCCAATATAGAGCCTGCTGAAGTCCTGTTCTATATTAATCCATTGCTGGAGGGGGTTATTTTTAACAGAAACGAGATTGAACGCTTTCTGAACAACCATGAAATACAAACCAAACCACATTATTTTGAACCTTCCGGCAACCTTCGGGTAGCCTCCCTGATACTCAGGGAAATGCAAAAAATCTATCAGGGTACCGGCGATCAGGGTAGGATAAGCAGTGTCAACCGGCTTCTCAGATTCATAGAAGAAAGGCCTGAATAAAGATTCTCTGAGGTGCTAAGGTGAAGATATCAGGCAAACAATACTATTTGCCGAGTATGATGTTCACAGTACCTATGACATCCAGTACATTGATGATGCCATCATTGTTCACATCGGCATTTTCCGGGCAAAAAGGTTGTGGGTTTAAACCTGTAATGTAATTGGTTAAGGTGATCACATCCAGCACATTAACCAAGCCATCACAATTCGCATCTCCTGGAGTAACAATAGAAACGGGTCCCAAACTTCCGTCGGCTTTGAGGTTCTGGGCATAAATATCGCCACCGTCGTTTCGTGCATCGGCCCAGACAATGATAAGTTGCCCGTTCATAAAGTCAGTTGCTTCGTTATGCATTTTACTGCTTGCAACGAGCGAAACAGGTGCCTCTCCTCCGGCCCAAACCGGATCTCCACTGTTGTTGAGTCGTATGGCTTTTACTAAATAATATGTTGCACCAGATGGTGTGTCGAAAAAAGTAATGATAGGTTCATTTCCGTCAGCAGCAAGATTCAGACCTGCTTTCTCACCGCCCTGCATGGGAACAATAACTTTTCCCATATCACCCCATAACCTTGTTCCATTCAATGAAATTTTCTGACCCGAAATTCCACGGTTGTTCTGGTTAAAGTCATGCTCGCGCCACACTGCAAATAATTCCTCAGCATCTTCGTTGAATGTGATTACCGGATCAATCTGGTGCGTACCGGTGCTAAGGCTTATAGCAAGCCCGTTGGCAGGAAAAGTCAGAGTTCCGGTTTCGGTGACACGCTGGACATAACCATCGAAGTAAGAACCGTTATCCCTGTGCCAAACGATAAAAGCACCACCATTTCCGTCGGAAATAATTTTGGTTTTCACATATACAGGAATTCCAGCATTGGAAGAAATGGCGATGCCTGTTCCCCACAATAACTGTCCGGTAGCGCTGAACCTTTGTGCGAATACGTTTTTGGTTGGTGCCCAGGCAGGACCGGTTTGTTTGAAAAAACTCATGATAATGCCATCGTTATTATCAGGAACAATAAATGGCCATGCATAGGTCTCCGGACCTTGTAACTGAATGCCGTTTTCACCCCAAAGTTTTTCACCCGAAGGACTTACTTTCTGGATCATGATGGTATTTTCGCGCGTCCAGGCAAACACGGCATTATTCATCGTAGTTATGGTCACCACAGGAGAAGCTTCAAAATCGGTATTGTTCGATAGTGCTATACCATTTGCGCCCCAGACAAAAAGACCTTCCGGCGATATGCGGTACGCATAAATATTGTTGTCACCATTACGGATATCCTGGAAAGTTATGATGGCGCAGGCATCATTGTCTACCGCCAGGTCCCAGTCGGTGAGCCAGGTCATGGCAGGATGGTTGCTGACCAGTAAGCCTTCGTCTGCCCACTGTTTCGCACCATATATATCGAGCTTTTGAAGCCTGACATTATAATTGCCACCCTCGATGGAGAACCACGAAATATATGTAACTCCTGAAGGATGCATGGCTACTTTGGGAAGTGCCTGCTCGTTTTGTGCCAAAGCAATGGCAGTGTTCTGGTTCGGATTATTGCTCCATTGGGCAAACAATAGTGCGGGTAAAACAGCCAGTACGAAAAAAATGGTTGATGTTCTCATGGTGGTTTGGTTTTAAATGATTGATTTTTATTTGCAAGTCCTGCAAATTTTGACCTTCAAAATTACACAATTATTAATATTGAAATCATCAATGAAGCGGAATTTTTGGCAAGAGCGGGTATTATTTAACCAAATCAATGATAATGAGCAGACTGCATTTATGATTTTGTTCACTAAATCATTCCTCTCAGCCTTTTGTAGCCTTCCTGGCTGGCGCGGATTTTATCTCCGTTTTTCATCAGCACAAGGTGTGTATTCTTTTCATAGAGTTCAACAGAGGAAATAAACGAAATATTTGCAATATATTTCCGGTGGACACGTAAGAAAGAATCAGGTGGCAAGTGGCTTTCAAAATATTTCATGGTTTTTTCTTTCAAATGGCGCCCGAGTTCTGAATATACCATCACATAATCATCCTGTGCTTCAAGGTAATAAATTTTTTCAACGGGGATTATAATGATTTTAGAGCCAAGGCGTGCAACAAGACGGGTAAGGATTCTTTCATTTTCATCCATTTGCTGCTGAAGCATTTCAACCGGACGATTTTTTTCAGTGATATTTGCCGACCGGATCCGTAAGACAGCTTTTTCTACTGCCTGCCTGAACCTTTCACGCGAAAACGGTTTCAGCAGGTAATCCACTGCATTTTGCTCGAATGCCTTGACTGCGTATTGGTCGAAGGCGGTGGTGAAAATGATTTCGGGTTTGTTTTCCAGCACGTCCAGCAATTCAAAACCGTCAATTTTCGGCATCTGGATATCGAGGAAGACGAGACCGGGATTAAGTTCCTGTATGGCTTTCAAGGCTTCGAAGCCATTCTGGCACTCGGCAATTACCTCAACATCTTCAATATTTTTCAAAAAGTCACGGATGAGTTCACGGGCAAGCGACTCATCGTCAACAATAATGGCTTTAATTGTGGGCATCTTTAGGGATTTTTAATTGAACTTCAAATTCAGTACCGGTGTTATTAATAATAAGGTAACCTGATTTTCCATATATGGTTTCCAGCCGTCGTGCAATATTTTTAAGTCCGGTGCCGGTACCTTTTCGCAGCGAATGATCCGGATCGTAATTGTTTGATACGGATATGGTCAGGGTAGTTTCGTCTGTTGTTGCATTCAAGGTTATACCCGATTCGCCTTCTGATCCGTAAACACCATATTTTATGGCATTTTCAACCAGGGGTTGCAGGATCATGGAAGGTACTTTCCAGGATAAGATATTTTCAGCCACCTCGCTGCTGACCTTCAGTTTACCGCCGAACCTGACCTGTTCTATATCCAGATACAACCTGATATGATAAAGCTCTTTATCGAGACTGCTCATCATTTCACCCTGCTGGCTCAGGCTGTAGCGCATGAATTCTGAAAGTTTGATCACCATCGTCTGTGCCTGCTCTGGATGGCTGATTGTGAGTGAACTAATGGCGTTCAGACTGTTAAAGAGAAAGTGTGGCCGGATCTGGGATCGTAACATGTCGAGCTCTGCTTCCTTGAGCATGGTAGTTAGCTGCCCTTCTTTTTTGATTTTCTCCTCCAATATCCTGAAACTTGCCACCAGGTAATAGATTGCCACGAGGAGGCCATAATAGAGCAGGCCGCTGAAAATTCGCATGGTTAGTGAACGGTCAAGAAATTCCATGTACTCAATGTCATCTCCCATCATTAATCCCAGTAGGGTAGTGGATAATAAGAACCAGATCAGCAACAGAATGGCACTGGTGGTCAGATGTTGAATAAAGATTTCAAGAGCATTTTTCTTTTGCAGTGGCGAGAACCTGATACTAAACCATAATCCAACTCCGAGGATTGAAAATATGAAATTGAAAACCAGGCTGTCAGAAAGTGCTGCAGACAACTGAATATCATATGCACGGTAAAGCAAGAAAAAATGGATAGTGGCCATCACTATCCACATGAGGATATACAAAAACTGAAAACGGAATTTGTAAAGAAATGCTTTCATTTGCTGATCACGATCATGGGTCTGATTCCGGGAACAAAATCGCCGGGATTGAAAAATGTAAACTGGCTGATACCAGATTACCAGCTTTTCACTTCGCCACCTCCGAATACAGTTACCCCTTTTATAACCAGGATTTTGTTCAAATCAACCATCGAAGGATTACGTTTTACTTCGTAGCCTCCAAAAATATTGAATACCTCAACTTTAATATTCCAGTCCGGCGGTACGATCAATGATGTACCTCCAAAGACACAGGTAATTTCAAGTTCATTGACTCCGGGTGCCAGGGTTACCTTGCTCATATCTATTTTAGAACCACCAAAGACAGCAAGAATTTTGCCACCCTTAAATGATTCTGAATTGATAGAGCGTTCTGAACCGGCAAACACCGCTACATCCTCAATCACATCATCACTGTCACTGATCTTGTGCTCTTTTCTGCGCGAGAAGAAATTAAGAGATGAAAAAAGCAGGACGACTCCAATGATGATGATAAGTGAAGGCAGGGCTACCTGCCAGAAGCTCAACGGCATTCCATAAATCCTCGAGATCAGGAAAACTCCTCCCACCAACATGAGTAAAGCTCCCCATAACCTGGAATTTCCAAACAGATTCACCAATCCAATAACAATGACAAGCATTTCCCATGAGAATATAAAACGCGTAACGGGACGTTCTATCACACCCAGATTCCGTAGTAGCAACACCAGGCCCGCGGCCATTACGAGAATGCCAAAGGCTACTGTTTTATATTTCCAGTTCTTCTGCCTGACTTCTTTGTTGCAATTTTCCATTTTGTTGTACGATTCCATAGCATTAAATATTAATTATTCGACAAAAGTACGATCACTGGTTTAAAACAGGTTATCAGAAATCGGTGAAACATGGATTTTATGCGGTAAGTAGTGTATTATTGCAGTTGCCGGCTGAACATG
>CAYQRU010000103.1:0-13158 GCA_964419945.1 uncultured Bacteroidales bacterium
TTTCTCAGTATCGGTCAGCGGACTTCTTGGTGGAGCCCCCTGGGGTAACCGCACCGATGATATATCAGGATACAAACTGAATGATAACCGTCATGGCAGCACCCTCAACCTCATGTATGCCGACAATGGCTGGATGTTTCAGGGGAGTCTGAATTACAACAAACGCCATGTCAACAGCGAAAGATCCGGAAAAGCGCGAATCCTTGACAAAAGCAATAATGCCTATAAGCATATGATAGCTTCCGGATTGAAGCCTGAATGGTATGAAAACACCTCTTTTAGTCTGGGTTTTGATAAGATCATTACAAAATGGTCCGAGATTTCGGGATCTTATTTTCATGGAAACCGGATCGAAGGACGCATAGCTAATTATTTGTATCACAATTTCTTTGGAGATATTAACCAAAATCCCATTCCAGGTGTGGCAACAAACGAAGAATATACGTTTAATCCTAATAAAGGAATACGAAAGGGAAGTTTCAATACGTTCAGCCTTGTTTATGCGCACAAACCAGATCATCGTTCTAGATTGATTCTTGGAACTGTGTATGAATATTCTTCACTATCTCAGGATGTTGATAATCCGAATATTAGCTATAATAACACAGTTGGAATTCTGGAAAATGAAATTTTGCATTACAGGCAGAATGATGAAACTCCGCTGCATGGCCTTCGGTTTTCGGCAGACTATGCATCAGACCTGGCAAATAACTATTCTCTGAGTGCCGGCCTTCAACCTCAATTTGTAATAATTTCGGGGGCATTCCATTACGATACCCTCAATATTCTTACTAATCAATGGGGTACCTACACCAGTTTGGAAAATGAAGTGGAACTCAATCGCTTTATTTACGCCGGCTACGTTGATCTTACCGGGCAATGGAAAAAGATACAGTTTAAAGCCGGGCTTCGTCTTGAGTATACCGACCAGACGCTTATGATCGGAAATCCTGATTATTTCAACCTGATGAACCGGTCCAATCAAAAAAGATTTGATGAAAACCACCTGGACTGGTTTCCCAGCTTTCACGCATCTTATCCGATAGCTCATACGGACATATTGAATATTGCAGCCAACCGCCGGATCAGCCGGGCACCGGTTAAGAATATGGCTCCCTTTCTATATCGCCGGCACCTCGAAGTCTACGTGGTTGGCGATCCGGAATTAAAACCAGAATACTCTGAAAATTTCGAATTGACATATAACAAGAAAATAGGTGAACAGCAGATCGGTCTTACCGGTTTCTATCGCGGAGTGAGCAATGCTGTTTTCAGAGTAAACACCGTTTTTGAAGATGAACTGGTTTTGATGCGGACATTCACCAATTCAGGGCAGACAGATGCTTGGGGAGGAGAGTTGAATGCCAATTTTACATTCAGTAAAAATGCGAAGTTTTACCTTGGTGCATCAATCTATAACTTCCATGTACAGGCCAATGTTTTTGATTACCGTGAGGACCATAGCTCTACCAACTGGAACCTGAAAGGAAATGCCAATGTAATGCTTTCCAAACAGTTACGTGTAGTAGCAGATTTCAATATCCGCTCAGCAGAAGTCACAGCCCAGGGAAAAGATAAAATGCGCTACATGGCTAACATAGCTTTTACATGTAATCCGGACCGGCTTCCAGGCTGGACATTTAATCTCAGAGGCCTGAATATCCTGAATTCCAACACCAGTGGAATCAGCACAAGAGCATATAACAGCGAAGGAACCCAGATCTTTTACCAGGATACGGACTTTGAATGGTATGGCCCAATTGCAGAACTTGGAATAACCTATCAGTTCAACTGGAAAAGCCCTGGCAAATCAGGAACGGACGAAAGTTTTGGAAAAGAAGAGTTTTAGTCTGATGATCTCAAAATCAGGATAATAACATCAAAAATCTTATCATTCAGGCCGGAGAACCGTATTAAAAGAAATTAAAGCGAAGTGCTTAGCAAATAGTAATTATAGACCAGGAAACTGATAAGCAACACCCCGGCCTCCCAACGGTCGAGCCTTTTCCGGCGACCGGTAAACATAGCAATGAACAAAAACACAGTCCCTGCGCTAAGGATCAGTAAATCCTTATTGAATGCCATATCGTAGCTCAAAGGCCTGACAATGGCACTTATTGCAAGAATGAGCAGGATATTGAAAATGTTTGAACCAATGATATTTCCGACGGCAATATCAGCGTTCTTTTTTATTGCGGCCACCACCGAAGTTGCCAGTTCAGGCAGTGAGGTTCCGGCCGCCACAATAGTCAATCCGATAATTTCCTGGCTAACTCCCAGTGCAGTTGCGATCTTTATGGCACTGTCCACCACCAGTTTTCCCCCTGCAATCAATCCGGCCAGCCCTCCTCCGATCAATAAAAACAGCATAAAACCTGAGACTTGCTTGTGCTTGATTTCGACACTTACCGGGTCTGTTTGCAATTGCCTGAAAATATAGAAAAGGAAAGCGGCGAAGAGTAACAGCAGAATAAATCCTTCGTAGCGTGTTAAAAATCCTGTGCCTGCATAGTTTACCATGACAAGGAGCACTAAGGCAGCCAAAAGTGAGAATGGAATCTCTTTCCAGACAGTACCGGAATGAACGGCGAGTGGAAATATCAGCCCTGAGATACCAAGGATCACAAACAGGTTAAAATTATTGCTGCCAATCACATTACCAAATGCTATTCCCTGATAACCATCGAGTGCAGCAAAAACATTGACCACCAGTTCGGGCGCTGAAGTGCCGAACGCGACTATTGTAAGGCCAATTACCAGATCAGGAACATTGTGTTTTTTTGCCAGTGCCGAAGCGCCATCCACCAGCCAACCAGCTCCTTTGATGAGTAAAATCAGACCACCGACCATGAGTAAAGTTTGAACCAGCATACTATCATTCATTAAGATTCGCGAAAAATTGAAGTAAAAATCTTCAGCATCTTGATCGCTGCATACAAAAGTGCTGAAACTATAAACGCAATTAACAGGAAATGGTTGAGTTCATGGCGTGCATTGATTATAAGTCCGAGCATTTCGTATGTTGAGAAAATGGAAATAATTGCCAGCAGCCCACTTTTTTCCTTGTTGATTGCCTTTTTCCAGTCAAACTTCTGCGAAGCCCGGCGATACCGGAAAAAGGCCGGTATGATTGAAGGGGTTCGGTCAGTCCATTTTGTAAAACTTTCGCCAAATTTTTCAAGAAGAAATTTTTTTCTCAGTAAAAATGATTCTCTCATAATACAATACAAAAAAAGCAAAGAGGCAATTATAAACCACAGATTTTGAGCTAAGAAGGCGATTCCAATTCAAATAATAAAATTTGCCACGTACAATGTATGCCGCACTACCGAATACACGCCATCGGTATTCAATGTTTCGGCGACCTGGGTGTCAACATTTCGGCCAGAGGTATTGCGAGGCGTATATCCAACGATAAACACCCTTATCAATAAGCCTGACAGTGAGATTGCCAGGCAAAGCATCTCAAAGAAAAATCCGAATGGGGTATTGTTAAACCACGACAACTCATGGTATAGCTCTATTCTGGCAAACATCACAAAACCAAGCACTAAGATAAACACAGGAATGAAACTGCGATATTTGAAAAACCAATTTCCCGACTTTATACAATAATCCTGAAGTATCATTTCACTGCCTCAGATGATAATAAATTGAAACGGCAATAAACTTTAACAAATTGATTTTATGAAATCTATGGTTTTTTCTTTTCAATTCTTTTGTGAACCTCAAGATATGCAGGCAAAGCAGCCGACCCGTACCAGGTGTACAAATCGGCTTCAAGCACTTTTTCGCGAATTACCGGATCGGTTTGCAACATTTCGAGGGCTTCATGCCTTGAACTTGTGTTCAGGATAAAAATACCACGGTAGGCATTTTCATTTGAACCTAAAGGACCGGCCACAACGAGTTTTCCTTCATCGGCGAGGCGTAAAATATTACTGAGGTGCCCTGCAAACAAGCTATCGCGCAAAGGTTTATCAGTGATTTGATTTTCACCGGTTTTCAAAATAACAAGGATATAGTTCTTCATTCCATAGTCATCGGCGCCCAGCGATTTGGCGAGAGCCGTGTCGTAAACCGGTTGAGTGTTCTGGGCTGTTAGCAAGCGGAAAACAACCAGGAAAAATAAGGTGAATAAACTTCTGTTCATGCTGATTAATTATAGATTTACTTTTTGAGTTGTTTCTCGTAGGTCACAATCCATTGTGTTGGCGTGATCCTGCCCACCAGGTCGCCAATTAAATTAAAAGGGATTTGTTCTGCTTTTTTAAACCGGATGCAACTTTTCCCAATATCGGGCTTTCCCTTTTTGAGTGATGCAAATTCAGTGAGGAACCACTGCATAAGTTCCGGATCGGAATAAATACCCATATGATAGAATGAGATGTAATTCTTTTGGGAAGCAAATCCCATGAAAGGCAATGGATCTTTGGGATTGCAATGGTAACCGGCAGGATAAAGTGCATGGGGAACCACATAGCCCGGCATGCCATAATTCATTACCTCGCTGAATCCTTCGGGAAGGTTGTCAAGAATGGTTTGCCTGAGTTGCAGTATGGTTTCTTGCCTGTTTTCAGGCAGTTCAGAGATATACTCTTCAATAGTCTTACTTTTGGATTGCATGGTTTACTGTTTTGAAAAATCAGAATTTACCTGGGGAAGTATTTATAAAAGTCTTTCCGTTGAGCAAAAGCTGCAAATATAAAGATGACTTATTTGGGTGGTGCCTCCATCACAGTTTCCTTGTCAACATCCTCCGTTTCAAGGCCTTTTTCAATAAGTAGAGCAAGGGCAAGGTCTTCGGCATCTTTCAGGCTTACAGCCGTTACTTTTGTGCCGGTCTTTTTGGCCAGTTCAAGCCAGAATTTCACATCAGCTTTGTTTCGAGGCTTTAATACTATTGCGTCCATGAAGTATTTTTTTACAAAGGTAGCAAAAGTGCTTTCACACCATATCAATCAAACATTAGCCAATAGGTTCAGATTTTTTGACATTACAGTAATAAGATGGCAGTATGCAAATTTGTAATCAATTATTTTATGCGCCCGAACCTGAAGTAACGATTCCAACATATTAAAAATTCATCATTCCATGCCTTCAGTTCAAATTCGCTTCGCTTCTGAGAGATGGCACCCGCATAAATCACAGTTGCCATGAGCGAATATTTGTTATTATTGAGTTTTTGATAGTAGCGGATGTTTTTGACAAATTCATCATGAAAGGTTTGAGATGATTTAATCTCAATCAGGTGGTAACCTCCAGGCTGTTCAATCAGGCAATCAATTTCATTACCGGTTTTATCCCTCCAGAAAAACACCGGAGCCTCCGTCCCGGTATTAACAAAATGCTTGAGAATTTCTGACACCACCATGTTTTCAAATAAGCCTCCACGAAGAAAATGGGTATTCAATTGAGCAGGTTCTTCGATATTCAGAAGATGGCAGGCAAGGCCGGTATCTAAAAAATAAAGTTTTGGCATTTTGGTCAGGCGCTTTGTGAAGTTGACATGGTGCGGCTGTAGCAGTAAGATAATGTAGCTGGTTTGCAGTAACGAGAGCCATGACTGGGCAGCCGTGTGCGAAATACCACAATCAGATGCAAGTGATGAAATATTAAGCAGTTGTCCGATCCGAGAGGCGCATAGTTTGATGAAGCGTGAAAAAAGGTTCAAATACTGAATATTTTTAAGCAACCGGATATCCCTTTCAACATAAGTTTGAAGATAGAAAGAATAGAAATCGGCAGGAGCAATGTCGTGATCATAGATACGTGGATAACCACCGGTGAACATACGTTCTTCTGCGGTATGACTCGTAAAATGGGTTAAAGCCAATTCTTTATTACTAAAAGGCAAGAGCTTGGTAATTGCCACCTGCCCGGCCAATGTTTGTGAAATACTTTCCATCAATTGGAAGTTTTGCGAACCGCTTAGGATAAATTCTCCGGGACGGTTGTTCTGGTCAACAACACCCTGCAAATAAGAAAAGAGTTCTGGTACGCGGTGTACTTCATCCAGAATGGCGCCATCAGGGTAATTCTTCAGGAATCCACGCGGGTCGTTGGTGGCAAAAGTTCTTGTATCAAGATCCTCTAATGTTACATAGTCTTTTTCCGGGAACACGGCTTTCACCAAAGTGGTTTTGCCGGATTGCCGTGGACCGGTTACTTACACTACCGGAAATTTTCCGGCAAGTTCCCTGATTTTCGATTCAAGTATTCTTGGGATCATAGTAACTATTTTTTTGATTTCGGGCAAATTTGCTTTTGAAAAATAAATTTGGACAAAATTATGAATAAAATCGATTTCATCATCATGCAGTTGGGCTGGGAAGGAAGCCTAAAGTTAAAAGGCTAAAATTCAAAGGATTGCTTTACGTGAAAAACGTGAATAAGAGAAATACAGATCATTCCATTTCATGTTATGCCTTTTTCGCAATAAACTGCAATTCAGCTACCATGATTTCATACAACCTTTCTTTGATTAATTACACGATTTTCTAATAATCTCTGTCATTTTATTATCTGATAATTTGTAAAGTTAACCAATGATAATACTTTGTCACGATTTTTTATTCAGGTGGCAATTGATAACAAGCAGCCTGCTTCGTTTTTGCGGGTTAATGATGTTCAGCCCAACCGGATGATCCTTCGGTGGGTCGGGAACTGTTCGGGTACTGTGTCATTCACGGCTCCAATCCCTTCGTTCCTCAGGGCTAAAATGGCAGGAAGCCACCCAATGATAAATTACAATCCGGAAATTCTCAGATTCATATAACTCGCCGGTGTCATTACCCCTATTGAACTGTTTTTGAAATCCTTAACATTTCTTGTGATGATGACATCAATTATTCCACTCATTTCTGCTGAGTAATTTGGCAGGGCATCCTCAAAATCTTTGAATGCTGAATTCAGGGCTTGAAAAACAATCTCTTTGTCAATTAGCAATACTTCAATGATTGAAAGAAGTTGCTTTAGTTTTTCGATCACCATCTCATGCCTTGCTGTCTGCCTGAGTAAATAATACACATTATTTATTATAACCGGGGTTATGTATCCTGTTATTTCATTTGATTCGCAGAGAGATAACACTTTGGCGGCAGGGTCGGAAAATGGTTTCCTGTCAAAGAAAAAATCCAATATCACATCAGTATCAATGAGGGCCTTATGCATTATTTACATATTTACGGGTCAACCTTTCCGAGAGTTCTTTTTTGTAATCGAAATGATCAGGTGCTTTGAAGGAGCCTTTCAATGATCTAACGATAGGTGATAAATCATCATTAGCAAAATTATCATCTTTAGCAATTACTTTCAGATAGTTTTCAATGATATCAGAAAGACTTCTTCCTTTGACTGGGGTAAGTTTTTTTGCCTTCTCAACCAGTGATTGATCAATTGTTAGTGTTAGCCTGGTATTCATCGTAAACTTATTTAATTGTTGAGCTTTGCACGTGTAAAGTTACAAATGGATTTGAGATAGCTGCAAATTATATCACGGGCTGCTTTCTTTTAATTGGACTTTGGTACTCAAAATAATCGTAGCACGACTGTCGCCGTCTCAAACGCCTTCAGTGAAGCAGGCCTGCCAACACGTGCTTACGGCCGATAAGTCACTGCATTGCTGAACTACTGTATCACTGCACCCCGTTAAATAAATAAAATTGCAATTACTCTATAATTAACCCAATGTGGTATCTAACGGGGTAAGTCACTGCATCTTGAGCGAAGCGAAATCCCGAAAGCGAAGCGATTCGGGAACTGCAACACTGCATCACTGCATCACAATAATCACTGCTTCACCACCTTCTCAACCCCCGCTTCATCACCTTTCACAACCCGCACCAGGTAAACTCCACCCGGCCTGCCGCTCAAATCAAAATCGTATTGCTGCTGGCCGGAAAGCTGGGTTTGCAGTATGCGCACGCCGAGCATGGAATAAATCACAACCGCAATCACTGATTCCGAGGCTTCTTTCAATTGTAGGGTGAAAGTTCCGGGTTTGGGGTTGGGTATTTAGCTTATACAATTGATTATCAATTAACTGAACAATTAACTGGCGTTGCGTATCCTTTTGTTAAGTTCACAAAAGTCCAGATACCGTCAGGATCACAGGGAGTGGTGCCACCGGCCAAATCATGAAGGAATGGCTACTCAGAATTACCGAAACGGCCCTCCATTATCCCTTGCACGAATAAGTCTTCATCAAGATCAGGCCAATTCAATCTGGTACCCTTACAAATTATTTCGATATTTTTTAGCGCGGAAACAGAGGCATTTTTAAGACGAGCATTCTTATAAACCAGAAAGCGTACTTCCCTTTCATCTTCGAGCGAAATACAGATCATTCCGCTCTAGTGCCATGCTTTTTTTGCAATAAACTGCAACTAAAGTTATTAATTACTAAAGCAATAGGGATTCTAATGAAGTATAAGACTGCTCTGTAAATATTTTCTTTTGACTTACAAACAACCCCGAAAAAAGGGGTAAATTGCGAGCCGTTTGAATGTTTTGCGCATGGTACGGTAAAAAGGTACAGTTCGCAAAAACTTCAATTTCAATAATGACCTGAAATTAAAATTTAACAAGATAATCAGGAAAGACAAAAAGCATGAAAATGTGCATTCATTTAACAAAACCGTGCTATGCCAAAAAAAGAAACGCCTCTGGTGGGAGGCGTCGGACCTGGGATACTATCCCAGGTGCTGTTCTGGACGACAAAAATACAACAAAAATGCAACATTGATACTACGAAATGAAAAAAAGTGAAAGAGTTATCGCTTACATTGATGGTTTTAACCTGTATTTCGGAATGTTGGATGCCGGATATATTAAGATGAAGTGGCTTAATATCAAGGCATTGATTGAATCACTATTAAAGCCTCATCAGACTTTGTCAGAAGTCTATTATTTTACAAGCAGAGTACGGGATAATCCTACAAAACAGAAAAGACAATCTACTTATATTGACGCTCTTTTAAGTACCGGGATAAAAGTAATTTATGGTCATTATCAGGCCAACACACAAGAATGCTACCGATGTGGAAATATCTGGAATGATCCCAAAGAAAAAATGACCGATGTAAACATAGCAACGGCTCTGGTTGTAGATGCTTTTCAGGATAAATTTGACATGGCTTTGTTAGTATCTGGCGATAGTGACCTGGTTCCCCCTGTAAAAGAAATACATAACCATTTCCCTTTGAAGCGCGTATTCGTGGCTTTTCCTCCTTCCCGGCTTAATGTTTCCGTTAAGAAGGTTGCCAAAGGCTCGATGGTCATCGGCAGAAAAAAGCTGCTCGATGCCCAGTTCCAACCAGAAGTAAAAAGTACAACCGGCTACATTTTAAGTAAACCCATAGAGTGGATGTAATTAAAAAGCAATATATTAACTGTGCCCCAGATTAAGAAACTCATTGAGATAGCAATGTGAGTAAAAGAAAAACCGGCCGAAAGCGTAAGAGACAAATCCATCCATCATGGGCATATTTCTACTCTGCATTTAATTAGGTCACGCAGGCTGTTGCCATTTTGACGCGCTGTACTTTTGCACTTTCCCCTGGATGAAAACTGCCCACAATTTAAGCCCAACATAGAAGATATTTGAACTCGGCAGGTGTGGGATTCAAACATTTTCTGGACGTCAATGTAATTCTGAGGTTCATGCGGCTGAAAGAGGCAAAGCCCCAAGTCTCAAGCTCCAAGTCCAAAATTCCAAGAGTAAAGGCCAAAGTCCAAAATTCAAAACCAAAAGATCAAAGAAACAGCACGGAGCGCGGCTACTTCAAGTGTTCTATTGTTTTAATGTTCAACATGTTCTATTGTTCAAAAAAATGGGCACACTGATTTGACGATTGAACTGATCTTGACTGATTTAAAAGACACGGATAGGGTTTCGGATCCTTTACCTGGCTTAGATTTGCTTTGTCAATTAATATTATTCAACCCATTGCCCATGCTCCACGCTCCAGTCGTATCCGAAAAAGCCTGACATTTTGATTCCCCCGAGGCCATCCCTGATCCAGCCAGTATGAAACATCAGCAAGTCGGGGAAACCTGTTATACCCGAAAAATATTCATTGGTGCAGGCCGCCATCATGCCTGGTTTGCCGGTTCCCGCAACCACCCCAACACTTGCCTTGTCGGTGCCGCTGCGTGGATAAATAAATAACACCCCCAGATCTTCGCCTTCATAGAACTGCTCTCCAAACCTGATACCCTCATTATTTACTTTCACAGGGCAATCATCCAGCAATAAATTCCATGCAAGATTATTGTCGGCATTACCGTAAAGAATGACATTCCGGTCATTAAACATGCCAGGGTCTAAATCTTTGTCGGCAACTACATCAACCGAGCTGTTACCGCGATACAAAAATGTTTCGGCATCGAATCTTGCTTTGTTTTTGTACCATTCATTCTCTTTGTCATCGCCATTGGTGGCATAAACAAATACGACATTGTTATCAAAAGCCAGCTTAAAGCCACCATAACGCCCCGGATGCTTCTCCTTCAGATTTAGACGACTGCTTCTGACCCATTTATCATTGTCAGTGAGTAAGTGCATATCACTGCCCTTCTCGCCTTTTATCAACTCGCTATTTATAACAACAACAGGATGCCGATCAAAATTAAGCAGCGATGTCATCAATGTGAGACTTTTCACATTTTCGGACTCCACGTAAATGGTGTCGCCATTCTTAACAGCCTTTACCCTTGAATGCCTGTAGCACGAGAGCTGCTGGTTGATCTGAAGCCAGTAATTTGATGCTGAAATACCGGGCGAAGCAGTAATAAATTCGAGGCTGTCAACCCCAGAAATCGCAGGAATTGTATTTTGTTTCAGAAAGTCGAAAAGCGGAGGCCAATCCACACAATGGTCGCCATACCAGTGCGAGCCTCCGGGATACTCGTAATATGCAAAATTGTTGTGAAATCCGCCCAGCACGCTTCTCATCATCCTTGCCTGCTCAACCGGAACTACCGCATCGGCATCACCATGCAAAACATACACACCCGACTGAAGATAATTTCTTGCAAGATCCACGGTGCGGCCGGCAAGTGCACCCCGGTAAACCATTTCAAAATGAGAATTGGTTTTCATCAGCGAGTCCGAACCTGTGCGGCGGTATCCTATAATATCAGGGTAAGCCGCTGCCGGAGCAATGGCAGCCCATGTATCAGGATAAGTGGCGCCAAGGAACCAGGTTCCGTGGCCTCCCATTGAATGGCCAGTCAGATATGTGAGCCGGGAATTTGTTTGAAAAGTTCTCCGGGCATCATCAAGCACTTCGAGGGCATCTATCCTGCCCCACTCTTCCCAGTTAAATCCGAAAGGCCTGCGGTTGGTAGGCGCAACAATGAAGCACCAGTCTTTCTGCCGGTAAGCCCTGGCCTGGTTGGTAGCTTCCACCGAGGCTCCATGCACCGTGAGCACCAGCGCCTGGTTCGAAGCAGCAGACAATGACGGGGCAACACTGTAATACTGAACACTTCCGTCAATTGCGCTGATAAAAGTTCTTTCATGGTGCCGAGTGGCATCTTTCACATTGAGTTTTACAATCATCCGGTCAAGCTCGTTGCCTGAACGGTCAGTCAGAACAAGGGTAGCCATCAGGCTGTCAGATAATGGAGAATTTGCAGGCGCCGGAACTTGGAATTTCACTTTTCGAACCGCAAGCTGCATGATTTCATCAGTTTGATAAATAATGCTTTCGCCCGTTTCGAGTGTACATGCGATATTCAATCCCCGCTGATCCAGATCAGTTGCATTTACAATCCTGACTGCTCCCCATGTCAAGCCGTTACTGCCCCTGAGGATAGATGGTAAAGTCATATCGCGCTTCGAAAACTGGAGGTCCTTTTTGGGGATCACAATTTTTGAGGTGATTCGCGGAAACCGTCCATAAGTGTAAACAAATTGGTTCAAACCCTTTTTCAGGTGAAACGGAATCAGCGTCCAGCCATAATCATAATGATCGCCTTCGTGAGGCAATCCATTGATATACACCCTGGTGTGTCCTGTTGCATCCAGCAGGGCAATGGTCTCATCAGGCGATTCAAGTGCGGTGTAAAGATAAGCCCTGCCCAGTTCGCCTGTAAACACTCCCGCTGAATCGGCTTCGATCAGTTCCCATTGCATAGGATTTGTACGACCACGATAATTATCTTTTAACAACATTCCGTGTTCAGGCTTTTCAAAGCGTTCAGCAACCATTTGCCAGAACACAATGTCCTGTCCTGCCGTCAGCATCCCGGGAATCATCGCATCCTTTAACAGAAAGGCTTTGGTAAAGTGATGATAAACAGCACCTTCCTCTGTAACTTCAACTTTTTCCTTCCCAAAAACCTCGACAATGTTACCGGTTTGCTGAGCATGATGCTTCATTGGTTGAAGCAAAGTTAAATAAGCGGTAAAAATTAAAATCCTTACAATACTTTTTCTCATAATTTGTTTACTGTTCAGTCATAAAAAACATTTACTTTGTACCCGTAACTGTCTAAGCGCAAAATTAGCAAAGGATTTTAACTTATGCAGAAAACCCGTCCTGTTTTTCGGAAGTTGCCGGAGAGATTGGCATATATTCTTATCATATCAACAATGTTTTTCGCTTCTTGTCATCGTTCCTTGCAACCCCAAAAGGGTGAAATTGTGGTTAGCTGGGAAGTGCTGAGCAACACCCACAGGGACGAACCTGCTGTGAAAGCAGCCTTCATCATTGAAAACCACAGCAGGATGGTATTGAATGATGACAACTGGGAGTTGTATTTCAATCAGTCGGCCAGGACAATCAGAAATGGCTGTGACAGCACATCAGCGCTGGTTGAGCGTATCAGTGGCGATTGGTACAGAGTCATCCCGAAAGAAAATTTCCGGTTGCCACCTGGCCAAAAGACGACCATTGCCTATGAATGCAGCTATTGGCTCATCAAGCAATCGGACGCACCACACGGGCTTTATTTCGTAATCCGGCAACCAGGTAAAGAAGATCACCTCCTTGAAGCGGAATGCAATATCAAACCTTTTATTCGTCCTGAGCAAATTACCAGGCACCGGAATGACCAGATTCATCAATCTACTCCTTCACTTACCTATGAAGAAAACAGGAAGATGAGTATTCTGCCACCTGATAAACTTCTGCCTGTCATTCCATCGCC
>CAYQRU010000104.1:0-13107 GCA_964419945.1 uncultured Bacteroidales bacterium
GTTCTTTTTCTCTTTGCATTTTTTCGAGATCCCACGATGGGATAAAAGACTGCGCAAGCATGGCGCCACTAAGTAAGAGAACTGAGAGTAACAGTGTGATTTTCTTCATAATGAGTAAAAATTTTAGTTAAACAATAAAAAAATGGTTAAAAAAATAAGAAACACATTTTTGTTTTGTCTTAAGGCACCTCCTTCTTTGGTTTGACTTCGGATTAGTAAAGTATTTTTTCTGTTATTGTTACTTTGATAGTCTGCAGGCAAAGTTATTGATTCTTTTTGTAAAGAGAGAAAATATTTAAGAAAAGTTTTATTAAAAAAACTTAATGCATCCTCATTCAACTAAAAATCACCATTTTCCCTGATAATCCATTGAAATGTGGATAATTTGAGTTTTATTGGATGATGTTACAATTTTGCTGTACAATTATTTATCCTCTGATTTTTGCGCCAGACCATTCTGTTTTTAAAAAAGGCATCTGTTCAGGAAGTCCCCGCGATCATTTTTTCACAATGTTTTGTTTAACAGTTTGCTTCAACCACTTTCAGGCTAAAACAGGTGTATCTGGTTATCCAACAATCAGAACTGTTGTTCCGATGGCATCAAGTACATTAATGGATCCGTCCTGGTTAACGTCGGCATTACCCGGACAGAAAGGCTCAGGATTGCTCCCCACAATATAATTAATGATGGTGATCACATCCAGGATATTTACCATTCCGTCGCAATCGGCATCACCCGGCATGGTTGAAATGAGAGTGAGAAATGTAAGAGGACCTGACCAGTTGCTTACCATCCCGCTGCCTGAAACTGAACGCACGAAAAAATCGTAGGAAGTAGCCGGAGCAAGGCCTTCCAAAAGGTAAGTGTGAGTAGTAACACCTTCTATCAAAACACCCTGTGAACCCGGATCAAATCCGGTGCTTCCCCATAAGATATCCCAGTGATCCTCAAATCCTGAAGGAGTCCAGGATAGCATGGCACTGTTGCCAGTGATGTCCGAAACATTCAGCCCGGTAGGAGGTAAAGGGGCATTCCATTGGATCAGATGGCTGATTCGTGAGGAGGATTGCAGGGAATCCATAAAAATTTGCCAGGCTGATATATTGTTTTTCAGGAGGAAGTCGAACCACGGGTGCAGGAAATCAAGTGTGGTGTTTTGTTGTTGCTGCCTCGTGACAGAGGGTGAAGGGCTGCAGCTTCCTTCACCAATGGCACAGAAAAGATTATAATCGGCAAAGTAGCAATGGCCACCTCCATTGATTTCAATCAACACTTTTTGTTGCGATGCCGTGGCTTCATACAATGGATACTGATGCACCGGCGGGGGCGTGACGCAATCGTTCTGGCCGGCAAACAGCAAGGTGGGAATGGTTACCCCTGAAGCTGCTCCTATCGCAGATGGGTTGGTGTTGGCGGCGGCAAAAGTTACCATAGTGGTTGGCGACTGATTCAGGTTGCAGGCCAGGAAAGAAGCGCCTCCACCCATACTGTGCCCCATCACGGCACTCGTTTCGGCAACGGCATTATAAAACAGTGAAGAAGGATTTTGTCCTTCCGTCTTCATTTTTTCGATAAGAAATGCCAGGTCGAGGCCAAAATCCAGGTGGCTGGGAGAAAAAGATCCCTCGGTTGTGGGAAAGGCAAGAATATAACCTTCCGGCACCAGATCAGTCCATAAATACTGATAAGCAGTATGAACCATAACAAAACCATGACCGAAAACGATCACCGGAAACTGACCGGATGCCACCGGAGTGTTCTGGCCGGATGAAATTGCAGGGTAATAAACGGCGGTATTAATGGCGCGGTTATTCCTATCCGGATCAATAAAACTAATGGTCGTATTTCCAATGGCGTAAGGCTGGGTGAGCGCTTTCAGGCAAAAGCCCAGCAAAAAAATAAGAGAAAGTATTACCGGTTTCATAAAGTTGGTTTTATGTTCAGTTTTCAAAATTAAAATAATTTTCTCAACTGTCACAAAAATTTATTTGCTTTTGGAGTGAATTATAGTTTAACTCATTGGCCTGTTGGTTCAATATAAATATACACTCGCCTGGTGATTGGTTTTATGCAGAAAAACCTCAAACAGCGAATAAAAATTAAAATTGCAGAAAAAGAAACATTGCCTGATACGTTGATCCGGGCATTGCAAAAATGTTCAATTCCAAACAAACAGAACAATCTGAATGCCTTCAGTCTGCAATCCTATGAAACCCACAATTCAGAATATTGCGAGGTGAATATTGTGCTTGGAGGGGATAAGAATTTTAATGCAAATATTTCCCGGAAGGGGGCATCTATTTACCTGAACCACGAGGGCATAGAACTCGACAGTGAGGGTAATATTGCCGGTTTGCAGTTTGAACATTACGGACTGCATCCCGGAGAACTGATTTTAATGTTACCAGGGTATGAATTTGCCGGATCTTTTAAGAAAGATAAGTTTGTCGGGGTGATTTTTAAGTTTCAGTAATACTCCGCTGCCAGCCGGAAGAATCAGGTTTTTTTATTTCAAAGATGCTTGCCCTGAAATGAAATGAGGTAATGTGATTGCCGGAAGCCCTGAAACAGGAGAAATAAAAGTGACAAAATACCATATTGGATTTTCTTACGATCTGGAACGCAGTTTTGCAGCAAACTCCTGTCTCAATCCGGTAAAAGAGCAGTTGTATATTGAATTAATAAATGCTGTGGATTCTTCTTCCAGCATCATCTTCAGGGATGTTACGGGTGATGTTGTACGGATCGGTTTCCACAGATACTTTATCCACCGGAGAACACCATTTTTCTGTTGATCTTACAAATAGCCTGCTACCCGGAATGTATCTGCTGCATGTCAGATATGTGACTGAATCTTCGCAATATCAGGAAGTGGACAGGTATATGAAAATCATTATTGCGGAATGATCAATTCCATCAGGGTATCATAATTTTTATCCTGGAAATTGTAAAAAGATTAAATTTGGCACCTGAAACAATAAGCCAAACATACTCCATCATGAGTAATTACAGGAAAGAATTTATGGACGAGGCCATCCGCCTGGCTGAAGATAATGTACACAGCGGCAATGGTGGGCCTTTTGGAGCAGTGGTCGTACGCCATGGCGAAATCATAGCCAGGGGCGTTAATATGGTTACAGCCCTGAATGATCCGACGGCTCATGCCGAAGTGGTGGCCATCAGGCAGGCATGCGAAAAGTCGGGTTGGTTCGAGATCAGAGACTGCGAAATTTACAGCAGTTGTGAGCCTTGCCCCATGTGCCTCGGTGCCATCTACTGGGCCAGACCAAAGGCTTTATTCTTCGCAGCCTCGCGTGAAGATGCCGCTGCTGCCGGATTCGACGACGCCCACATTTATGAAGAGCTTTGCGCCCGGCTGGCTGAACGTAAAATTCCCACCATACATATTGTTCATGAGAAGTCAAAAAGCGCTTTTAATAAATGGCTGGAAAGCGGAAATAAAATTCCTTACTGAGTGCTCACTTACATCAGAGCACGGAGATATGTGGTTTTGTGGTTATTTTTCTTCGGACGGTTCAAGGCTTACTGGCAGGTAGGAAGTATCATTGGCGCTCAAAAGGGTGGTCGAACCTGAAATCCGGACGATAGGAAGCATGGCTGTCAAAATCCTGAACCCAACCACGATACATTCCCAACTGTTCCATTTCATCAAGCACCTGCTGATATTCTGAGGCCGTAATCTGACGTCCGAGCTGTGGATGGTTCCTTACGGCAGGTGTGGGATAATACTGCGACATCAGCGAAATATGTACCAGGGGAGATAACTCCTCTGCTATGAAATGCAATACTGCCTTGCTGTTTTCTACCTGGCCGGGTAAAACCAGGTGACGTATGATGAGACCGGATTCAGCACAGCCATGATCATCAATCAACAGTGTACTGCCTTTCTGGCGGTACATCTCTTTGAGTGCCAGGGAAGCAATTTTTACATAATTTTCTGCTCCGCTGTATTCAGCTGCCAGCCGGGAATCCATATATTTCAGATCGGGAAGGTATACATCAATTAATTCCTGCAGGCTCTTTAATGTGTCAACGTGGTCGTAACCATTTGAATTATAAATAAATATTGGATTATTACCCCGGTTACGTAATGCCTCGATGATAGTTTTCACCTGAACAATTACATGCGAAGGCGAAACAAATCCCACATGTGTACATCCGCGGGATAGATAAAATTCAATGTTGGCAACCACTTCATCCAGGGTATACACCGATTCCTGAACATCAGGACCCAGGGTGCTGATCTGGTAATTCTGGCAATACACACAATGCAGGTTGCAGCGACTGAAAAAAATGTTACAGATACCTTTTGAACCGCTGATCACCGGTTCTTCGCCTCGATGCAGGCAGATGCTGCTGATACCGAATCCGGCATCGCTGCGGCAATAACCCGGGAGACCACTTTCGCGGTTTGCATGACAGCTACGCGGACAAAGACAACAATCCTGCAACAAAGAGCGGTATGTGTTTTTAAAAACCATATATGATCTCTAAATTGCGGCAAAAATAGCCATTGTCAGTAAGCAGCAGTAACAGGCATCTCCAAAAATTCTATTTTTGCCGGCAATTCCTGAGTTCCCGGTGTTGGGATCACACAGGTACTTAACACACTAATTCAGAGGACATGGCTGAACCTGTTTTATTAATTCTTGCCGCCGGCATAGGAAGCCGCTACGGATCGTTGAAACAGCTTGATCAACTTGGACCCGGAGGTGAAACCATCATTGACTATTCGGTTTTCGATGCCGGAAGAGCTGGTTTCGGTAAAGTTGTTTTCGTGATCCGCCGCAGCATTGAAAAGGAATTCAAAGAAATCATGATGCACAAACTTGCCGGAAGCATAGAGGTAGATTACGTTTTGCAGGAGATTGAAAATATCCCGTCAGGCTTCACCATACATCCGGAAAGGATAAAGCCCTGGGGAACCGGGCATGCCGTACTGATGGCCAAAGATGTTATTAATGAGCCTTTTGCGGTGATCAATGCAGATGATTTTTATGGCGCCGATGCTTTCAGGGTGCTTTACCATCATCTGAAAAATGCACATGAGGGCCAATATGCCATGGTCGGCTATGAACTCAGGAATACCTTGTCGGAACATGGTACTGTTTCGCGGGGCGTTTGTGAATGCGATGAAAATATGCATCTTGTAAGCGTTACCGAAAGGACGAAGATTGCCCCGTCAGGGAACTCGGTTTTTTATATTGACGAAGCCGGAAAGCCAACAGAGCTTCACTCCAAAGCCATTGTCTCGATGAATTGCTGGGGATTTACAAAAGGATTCTTTAGTAAGCTGGAGGGTGGATTTCATGAGTTTATCCGTGAAAATGCCAACACACTCAAAGGGGAATTTTATATTCCCACAGTGGTAAACAACCTCCTCAATTCAGGAGAAGCTTCCGTGAAAGTGCTTCAGAGCTCAGCCCGCTGGTTCGGGGTAACCTATCGTGAGGACAGGGATCATGCTATACAGGAACTTGCAGCGCTTACTACAACAGGAGAATATCCAAACAAGCTGTTTTAAAACAATATTTTAATCGGGAGATTTTCACAACGGGGCATCATGATAATGCCAATGAATGTGAGGAACACCGGAATCAAAGGATTATGCTTTTTGATTCTTTTTGCTTGTGCACCAAAAAATTTGCATGAACCTTTCATCGTCCGAAAATGTTGAATTAAAAAAACTGTAATAAAAAAATGATGAAACAAAGTATTTCGCTGGACTGGAATGAAGCCATGTCGTTCGAAACCACCCTGAACGGACATAAGATTGTTGTTGATGCCGATGAGGCTGTGGGTGGAAAGAACACGGGTCCCCGCCCGAAACCCTTACTGCTTGTGGCACTGGCTGGATGTACTGCCATGGATGTGATTTCCATGCTTGGTAAGATGCGTGTTCAGCCTGAAGCATTTCGTGTGGAGGTGGATGGTGAACTTACTGATGAACACCCTAAAATCTACCATAAACTACATGTCTGCTATGTTTTCAGAGGAAACGACTTGCCCATGGATAAACTGCAAAAAGCGGTAAACCTCTCTCAGGAAAAATATTGCGGTGTTTCGGCAATGCTTTCAAAAGCTGCTGCCATTACGCACGACATTGTGATCGAGAAATAGGTTTCACATGCCCAACGGTGGCTTCACACCTGCTTTTTCCATCACATCGAGCAGTTCCTGCAGTATCATGGCGGTAGCGCCCCAGATAATGTGTCCGTTCAGGTTAAAACAAGGCACCTGTCTGAGTGTGAATCCGCGCACCGAGATATCCGTTTGGGTCCGGCAGCTGTCAATATTTTCAAGCGGTAATGCAATGGTATAGGCAACTTCGGTTGGATTCAGCAGTGGTGTACCCAGGTTTTTTGTGAATCCGACGACAGGAGTTATCTCGAAATTACTTGGGCTGACATACAAGGGGCTTAGCGTACCGATTATTTCAATTGTCCCGGTTTCAATTCCAATTTCTTCTTCTGCCTCCCGCAGGGCGGTGTGAACCGGAGAAAGGTCATGGCTGTCCCTTTTACCACCCGGAAAACTGATTTGTCCGCTGTGAACGCCATTATCTTCGGTTCTTTTGATCAGAATTGTTCCGAAAAATTCATTTTCCGGGTAAAGAAGAATCAGGACACTACCAGCAACAGGATCAAGAACCTCTCTGGTTGGATTCAAATTCACTCGTCTCTCGAAGGGGATCATTTTCAGATGTGAGATCTCCCCTGTCAAAGCTTCCGGGAGGATTCGCTTAATTTTCTGAACCAATTCATATTGTGATATCACTTCTTTATGCATTGATGAACCATGGATGTAATTACAAATGTAGTTATTGGCCTGTATGGTCTTGATAAATTGTTAATCAATGTATTAATCTGCTTTAAATGTGTTTCGCTTTTGCTTCATCCTGCCTTGTCCTGGTTTTGATTGTTCTTTTTGCGGTTTGTGCCAAAAGAAAAAATCCTTTTGAGCGGCTTTTTCTTTTTGAGAACGTGCCACGGGAACAGGTTTCATGGTCCAGGGATCTAATCCGGTATAAAACATGGCAGTGGCAAGCGTACCTGGGGTAGGAGTAAAATCCTGAACCTGTTCAAGCCGGAAACCCATTTCCTTCATTTTTTCTGCCAGCCCGGCCATATCTTTTTCTTCCGAACCCGGATGCGATGAAATAAAATAGGGAATAATCTGCTGGTTCAGCCGGTGTTGCCGGCAGATACGGTCGAATTCTTTTCTGAGTTTTTCAAACTGGCTGAACGAAGGTTTGCGCATAAACACAAGCACTCTGTCGGAGGTATGTTCAGGCGCTACTTTCAGCCTTCCTGAAACATGATGCAACACCAGTTCTTCGAAGTATTCCCTGTGACCAAGTGCTTTTGCTTCTTTGTCGTTGTGGCTCATAAACATATCATAGCGAATGCCTGAACCTATGGTGACTTTTTTCACACCCTTTATCTGCCTGGCCTTGCGGTACAGATCTGTCAGCGGGTGGTGGTCGGTGTTCAGGTTTTTACAGATGCGTGGATATATGCAGGAAGGGCGCCTGCAATTCTTGCACATTTCAAAATCAATGGCTGTTATGCGGTACATATTGGCTGTAGGCCCGCCCAGATCGGTGATATGCCCCCTGAAGGAATGCATGGCAGCAATCTGTCTGACTTCCTCCAATACAGATTCTTCAGAGCGGTTGCTGATAAATTTACCCTGGTGAGCTGCGATGGCACAAAAAGTACATCCTCCATAACAGCCTCTGTGTGTGGTTATTGAATCTTTTATCATCTCCCAGGCCGGGATAGTTCCACGTTTTTTGTATTTTGGATGTGGAAGGCGTGTAAAGGGCAGACGGTAAATCTCGTCCATTTCCTGTTCATCAGGAATGGCGGCGGGTGGATTGACTACCAACCAGCCCTGGTCGTTTTCCTGTACGATCCTGGAAGGACGGACAATATTATGTTCTATATCAAGAATTTTTGCTACCCTGGCAAATGTTCTTTTATCTCTTGCAAGTTCCCTGTGCGCAGGTAATTCAAGGATTGCGGCTGTATCGTTTTGCGGGATCAGGTTTCGTGACGGCACCACCCATGCTGTCTGGGGCAGGTCGGTCATCTGGTTGATGAATTCACCGTTTCGCATACGTTGCAGCAGTATTTTCAAAGCCTTTTCAGCCATTCCGTAAATCAGCAGATCAGCGCCACTTTCAAAGAGAATGGAGGGTTTAACGATGTTGTCCCAGTAATCGTAATGCGTAAAGCGCCGCATGGATGCTTCCACACCACCCAAGACGACGGGCACTTCAGGAAAAAGTCTTTTGAGAATCCTGCAATATACCACAGAGGCATGATCAGGCCGGAATCCGGCCTTTCCTCCGGGTGTGTAGGCATCGTCTGATCGCAGGCGTTTTGCAGCAGTGTAATGATTCACCATCGAATCCATATTGCCGGCAGTGACACCAAAAAAGCAGCGGGGTTTACCCAGTTTCTTAAAATCACGCAGATCGTCCTGCCAATTGGGTTGAGGCAAGACAGCCACCCGAAAACCCTCAGCTTCGATCAGCCTTCCGATAATGGCTGGCCCAAAAGCCGGATGATCCACGTAGGCATCGCCGCTGACAATGATCACGTCAACCTGTTCCCAACCGCGTTTCAGGAGCTCTTCCCGGGTAATGGGAAGCCAGGCATTCATGTCCGGTAGTGGATTACTGATCGTAGTCATTGAAAATCATACTGATGTAAGTTAGTAATCTATAACGGCTGACCAGGGTGATTGTTTCATTTGTCATGGATAAGCACCGGGAAGGTGGGTCCAGGTTGAAGCATCACCCATTCCTAATCCATTAGTTGGATTTCAGGCTGTGGCTCTCTGCTTTTCTTACGGTACAATTCAACAGACAATCCTACCAGCAGAAAATCGCGGCCCGATTCATCATTGATCTTATAATCAAACTGATGCAGATAACCTAACTGCCATGTGATCTTCTTCGGGGTTTTATAACTCAGCGACACAGAAATCCTGTTCCTTTCGAAGTATGGTTCCTTGTCTGTAAAAAAGATTTCATTATTGGCATTGATCTGGAAAGGTTTGAAACCGTTCTTTTCATTTCCGAAAGGGTATGAGGCACCAAGCCTGTAGCGAAACCTGTTGCGGTAACCGCTGTAAGTAAAACGAGATTCGGCACGGTAACGTTGCTCAACCTTAAATTTACCCAATGTCTGGTTCTGCACGGCCTGTGCCCACAGCCGGAATTCATCGTTGTTTTTCGGATACACAAAGTTGCCGCCTTCCTTGTAAGTGTCGTAATCGCCGGCTGCCAGAGACAACGTTAATGCTGGTAAAACCTTATAGCTGATACCACCCTTTATTTCGTGGTAGTGAAAATGCCTGTAAAAAAGCAGTGATCGCAACTGGGCTTCCCCGAAAAAACTCAGTTTGTCATTGTAGTTGTATTTTAGATTGATAATATTCCAGCTTCCCAGGTCAAAAGCTGAAACATGATTCGATATTGAAACAAGGATAGCAACTGTCAGGATTATTGCTTTTGTAAAACTGAACCTGGCATACGTGTGGGTCATAGTGTTGGAAGGAAGAAAGTGTGTAGGCATAAAACTGCTTAGTTGTTTTAATTATTGTTGATGTAACTCACAACACTATCATGCAATCCAATCTGATTATCAGAACCATAACCTTTAAGCTGACAGTAAGGGGCTGATGTCATGATCAAATGAACCGAACGAATTGGCAATACATCCGTTTTCCGGCGGTCGCCATTAATTATTTTGTGGTGCATGCTCATGGTTTTCCGTGTTTGTGCAAAATTACCTGATTTGCCGGTCTCTGGTATTATAATAATTCTCCTTTGAAATTAATAAAATCACAAATATCAAAGGGCAGATTCATTTTTTACGTTTTGTTTTCAACAACAATATATGAATGCTCACTGCTGCTGCAACAGCAATTAGAATAATTCTCAGCCAGATGACTTCCACCGCAAAAAATGCGCTGCTTAGAATAGCAGCCCAGAGCAGCGTTAATGCCCAGGCTTTGACGCGGTTTGGAACACCTTTTCCTGAAAGATAGTCGCGCAGGTACTGGCCCCAAAACCTGTGATTGATCAGCCAGCGGTAGAAACGGTCGCTGCTGCGTATGTAGAACCAGGCTGCAAGCAACAGAAATGGGGTGGTTGGCAATACCGGCAATACGATACCCAGAATGCCAAAACCCACCGAAACACTTCCGGCTATGATAAACAGGGTGCGCACGAAAGGTGATGTATATTTCCGGGGAGACTCCATAAGGATTATCTTGTATTTAACTCATCCATACCGGAAAGTGTTTCCATCAGCAGCCGGCTCACCTGAGCGGCATTTTTTTTAAATACATCCAGTACTTCTTCCCAGCTAACCCCCCGGTCATTTTCTCGCCAGGCATCATAATCGGTGCAAAGAGCCGCGAGTGCATAAGGGATTTTTAATTCGTTTGCCAGAATGACCTCAGGAGCGGTACTCATATTCACAATGTCGGCACCCCAGAAGCGAAACATCTTTGATTCAGCCCGGGTACTGAATCTTGGTCCTTCGATTGTTATGACTGTACCCTTTTCATGAAGCGGGATGGCTAATTTCGTAGCTGCTTCCCGGATAAGATTTTTTAATTTCCCATCAAACGGATCAGGCATGGCGGCATGATCTAATTCATTGGGTTCAAAACTGTCAAAAAATGTAACTGGTCTGTGCCGTGTAAAGTCAATGAACTGATCCGGAATAACAATTTGCCCTGGCTGGATCTCTTCCCTCAGGCTTCCACAGGCTGAGGTTGCAAGGATATGGGTACAACCGGCTTGTTTCAATGCCAGGATGTTTGCACGGTTGTTTACCTGTGTAGGTGGAATGGTATGCATGCGCCCATGCCTTGAAAGTATTACCACATCAAAGCCTCGGAATCTTCCTGTAAACAGGGTACTGGAAGGTTCGCCATAGTGCGTTGTAACTTTATTTTCTTCCCAGGTTTCAAAGAAATTGAAATTTTCGAGTCCTGAACCAACAATCAATGCAGGTTTAATTTTCTGAGCTGTCATAAGTGATTCATAAGAAGGCGCGAAAGTAAGATTTTGTCCGGAATAAGATCGGGTACACAAACGATGGAATTTAAAATCCATTATGGACCAAATGTACACCGAACAAGCCTTCAGACCGGAAAAAACCCTTTACAGGGGTTTTTTTCCGGTATGTGTGTGGTAAACAAATTCATATATTTGATGCGCCGTTTGATCATATAATAAAGCACACCAATATCACTTAAAACATTGATCTTATGAAACAACTAACCCTCCTTCACCGGATTGTCAGCCTCTTTTTTGCAGCGTCGGCAGTTACATTTCAACTTCAGGCTGTCGAAATTGAAACAACCCGCATCAGCCTGGCTCATAAAGACGTGAACAACAGCCTATTGACAAACGATTCTATCATCATCGGTACGGGTACTGAACTCAATGTTAATACGCCGGTATATCCCTGGTATGGTTATTCGTTCACACAAACCCTCTACTTTCAGTCTGAACTCAATTTTCAGGATAAGATCATCACGAAAATAGGGTATCAGTATGCTGGTACCAATCCAGCCCTTGACCTTGAAATTGAAATCTGGATGTCGCATACCCAGCTTACCCAGCTTTCCGGAACCGTTCCACTGAATACATCTGCCAAAGTCTTTGACGGGCCTTTTGTGTTTCAGGCCGGTGCCGGATTTTCTTCAGTTGAAATAAGTCCTTTTTTCTACAACAATAATGATAATCTGTTGATTACCGTGATCGAAAAGAAACCAGGATGGAATTCTTCTTCCGATGCATTTTACTCCACTGCTGTGCCGCCAGGACAAACCTTATGCCTGGGCGACTGGAATGATAACACACCGTACAATCCCAGCGCACTTCCTTCAGGAAGTTTCATAGACTTCCGCGCCAATACAAAGCTCTGGATCAGCGATATTCCAACAGGTACCCCGGTTTCACAGATCGTTCCCCTGCAGGTTGATTTTGGGGATGTAGAAATTATGGGAAGTAAAACTTTACATGTGGTCATTAAAAATATTGGAGCCGGATTTCTCGAAGTTACTGGATTCAGCAGCTCAAACCAGACTTTTACGGTGATTGATACCAGTTTCCCATTCAGTCTTGGCCTGGGAGAAACAAAATTTATCTCCATACAATTTATTCCGCCACTACCTCAGATGGAAACAGGAACCATCACATTCCTGATGGACGGCACCATTACGGGCGACAAACAGGTACAGGTTTCAGGGATGGGCATCAACCTGACCGGAATTATCATCGGCAACGGAACTGCTGCCAGTGGCCTGATACCAATCTCACCTTACTATGGCTATTCATTTTCACAAACAATATACCTGCAGCCGGAGATCAATACTCCAAACAAAAGAATTAACCGGATAGGATTTCAGTATGTGGGAAGCACGCCTGCATTGAACGAGATCACCGAAATATGGATCGCCCATACGGAGCTTTCACAACTTTCATCGACAGTTCCACTTGATGCATCAACCAAAGTGTATGATGGTCCGTTTACTTTCATCAGTGGTGATGAATTTTCGTGGGTGGAAGTTTCTCCTTTCTTGTACAACAACAACGATAATCTACTGGTGACAATTATTGAGAAGAAGCCGGGATGGAATTCATCTGAGGATTACTTTTATGTTACCGGTCTGGAGCCTGGACAACCTGTTATGTCGCGGTATGCACGTAACGACTCAAACCCTTATGATCCAAATAACCTGCCGGCTGGCTCAGCAGTTGACAGCCGGGCAAATATCAAATTGTGGATGGGAGAAATACCCCCCAATCCTGTAATAGTCGTGACCCCCGATTCCCTTGATTACGGCGAAGTGGAACTGACAGTAAATAAAACCCTGACTGCTTCTGTTCAGAACATTGGGGGAGGCACACTGGAAATTAGCGGGGTTAACATTACCAATCCAGATTTTTCATTGATAAACACTGCTTTTCCATTGATGCTTGCCAGTGGTGAGCAGCATATTTTCGAGATACAGTTTCATCCTGCCGAACCGCAGCCTGAACAGGGATTGCT
>CAYQRU010000105.1:0-12726 GCA_964419945.1 uncultured Bacteroidales bacterium
CACCGTGATCATTTCATAAACCGGATCGAAAATATGACCGTAATGTTTCATGAACCTTTCCCTGAAAGGCCCGGCAGAAATCTGTCCGCGAACGACTGCATCTATGCATCCGTTTTCAAGCGCATCAATCATGTCGGATTCGGGTTTGGATGAAACAAATGATTGAATACCAGGTATTTTAGATCCATAAACAAATGGTTCACAAAACTGGGCTGAGTAGTTCAGCCCCCGCAGAATTTCTTCGTTGGGCCTGGTAATTCCGATACCTATTTTGCTTTTCTTTTTCATGGCCAGATCCATGAGGATTTTGCTGAGGTTCAGATTAGCGTTCATAAAATCATGAATTTAATGTGGTGATAGGCCGACACTGCACAAAATAAAATTGTCCGTTGTCGTAAGTCCATTCTATATCACTTGGAAATCCGGCAATTTTTTCAATAATTATCACTTTTTCAGCAAGTTGAATAATTTCGGCGTTGTTGAGTTTTTGTCTGATAGCTGTCGCCGGGTCAATTGTTTTCCAACCGGTGGTTCCGTCAAAGAGCTTGTAAACACCCCGCTCCTGGCTGGCCGGAAAAATATCAACAACTTTGAGTGATGCTTTTTCTATCACATAATGATCGGGAGTAATTTCGCCCTGCACCACAGGTTCGCATAAACCAAAGGCAGCTTCAATAATGATTTCATTAAAATTTTCGCTGACAGGATTCACAGAAAAGGCAATACCTGAAATTTCAGGATTGACCATTTGCTGCACCACTACTGCAACCTGGATAGATTCGGAATTATCAGGATCGCTGAGCCGGTATGCAATCGCACGCTCAGAAAACAGGGAAGCCCAGCATTTTTTCACCGAATGAAGCAAATTGCTGCGCGTAATGTTTAAATACGATTCCAATTGTCCGGCCCACGATCGTTCGGCATTATCTTCAGCAGTTGCACTCGATCGCACAGCCACAAGTTCCAAACCCAACATTTTAAACTGCTGATTGATTTCCTGTGCAATTTCACCTGGGAATTCTGATTTATCAAATAGCGATTTCAGCTCATCGGCTGCCTCCTTTGCTGACTTTTGCGATTTTCTTACTTCTTCCAGTGAATGGTTGATATGCTCATGAAGATGGCCTGCAGAAACAAATTGTTCAAAGGCACTTGTAAGCACCACGAAGCCAGTCGGAACTGTAGCACCTTTTTGGGTAAGTTCACCGAGGAAGGCTCCTTTCCCGCCTGCCTGCATAACATCTTCCCTGTTAAGTTCATCAATTTTTTTTGTAAACATAAAGTAATGATATTTAACACAGTGACATTAGCGAAATTCGTTCTGACAACTGTCTGATGTGTGATAAAGAAATTCTATAATTTACATTGCGGATGATTTTCTGTGCATGCCTAAATTTTCGCTACCTGTATTGCTTATCAAGCATTTCAGCTACAGACTGGTCAAACAGTTCGCGCTTCTGTACTTTATCGAAAATACCCATCAGATCGAAAACACGAATGCGTTTCTTTAATTCATCCTGAAAGTCTTCGATGATCTGCCCCTTATGCATCATTACGATACGTGATGAAAGATCTACAGCCTGCTGCATGGAATGTGTTACCATAAGTGCAGTCAGTTTTTCCTGCTCGATGATTTGCCTTGTCAGATCAGCGACTTTGGCTGCACTTTTAGGATCTAGTGCCGCAGTATGTTCGTCAAGTAAAAGAAGTTTTGGCCTGAGCCATGTTGCCATCAACAGGGTAAGTGCCTGCCGCTGACCGCCTGACAATGTTCCAATGGGATTATCGAGACGGTCTTCAAGGCCCATTTTCAATGTTTGGACACGTTCGGCAATTTCATTGCGTACCTTCAAAGTCACAGCTAATTTCAGCGATTTTTGCAGTCCCCTGCGCATGGCCATCACCACATTTTCGGCTATGCTCATTTCAGCCGCAGTTCCTGCAAAAGGATTCTGAAAGACACGACCTATAAGGCTGGCTCGCCGGTATTCTGCCCAATGTGTGATATCACGGCCATCCAGTATTATTTTTCCCTGATCGGTTTCAAGTGAACCAGCCACAGCATTCAGCAACGTACTTTTTCCTGAGCCATTAGTACCTATGATTGCTGTAAATGTGCCTTCCATAATACATAGGTTCACATTTTGCAAGGCTCGAACTTCATTGACTGTGTTCGGGAAAAATGTTTTAGATAAAGATTTGATCTCAAGCATTATTTGTTCCTCCGAACACTGATTTTCCAATTGACTTGATCCATTGCGGCGCAACAAGTGCTGCAAAGACAAAAATTGCTGTGATAAGCTTCAGGTCGTTGGGATTCAGCCCCCAACGTAAAGCAATGGCGATGAGCAACCGGAAAAATATCGTTCCCAGGATGGCTCCGGTAATACTCAGCCCAATGCTGCGATGACCTACCAGTGCTTCACCTATTATCACACTTGCCAGACCCCATACCATCATTCCAATGCCCATCTGTACATCGGCAAAACCTTGGTATTGAGCCAGCAAAGCACCCGAAAATGCCACCAATCCATTAGAGAGCGCAAGTCCGACTACTACCATGGTATTATTGTTAATGCCTTGAGCACGAACCATTTGTGAATTATTACCTGTGGCACGCATGGCTGTACCAAAATGAGTAAGAAGAAAACGGTGCAATATGATGCCGGTGATAAGACATACCAACACGCTACTCCAAAGTACAGCAAGATCGGTCACTGTTACCGGCCAGCCCGCAATATCAACTTTTGTATTGCCATTGCAAAAGTATTGCACCAGGCGCTCAATGCCTCCCGAAACAGTTTCAGTATTCAGCAGGGGTATATTACTTTTTCCCATGATCCTCAGGTTGATGGAATAAAGAGCCGTCATCATCAGTATTCCGGCAAGGATCATTTGAATTTTGAAACGTGTGTGAAGAATCCCTGTGATTGTACCAGCCATAATCCCTGAAACAATTGCAATGATTGTCGCCAGCCATGGTGAAAATCCCTGAACGATCAGTAATGATGAAACTGAAGCTCCTAAGGTCAATGAACCATCAACAGTAATATCGGTGAAACGGATTATACGAAAACTAATGAGCATGCCAAGCGACAGGAGCGACAGAATCAAACCTAAGGTAAAGGCGCCAAAAATCAGACTCATAGTAGTACCTCCGGATTTTTTATATGCGCAAACCAACAGGCGCCACGAACCAGTGTAGTTTCTCCCAATCCAACGGCCGGGCGCACATCATTAACAAGGTGCATGATGGCTCGTGGCGGAGGGCCATCAAAAAATTTTTTTAACGTTGTCTTAAGATCAATGTTGCCGTTCTGAATGGGTTGATACGTAAAAACAACTGCATGAACGTGAGAGGCAACAGTAGATTCAGGATCAGGAACTGTCAGCAATTCCGGTACTTCATTCACTTCTTTTTTGCAGGCAATTCCAAAAATCAACGCCTGCTGACCGGTAAAAGCCCGCTCCCCGGTAAAAGAAATCCAATCGCGAATATCAGGAAATGAAATTTTTTCTACTCCGCTGTATAGCCCGGGTGATTGTATCATAGTTGCACCAACAATCCCTTCTATTTCACCAAGTATGACAAATCCGGCTGCTTTTGATCTGGTAATACTAAGAATTCCTGACGCAAGTTGGTTCACAGTAAAAAACTGTTTGTCTGCATTTGGTGAAAAGCGGAGTAAATGCGACATCTGGCCTGAACAATACAACGACTGAATGACAAGCATTCCAGGAATATAATTATTTTCTGAAATCAAATAGTCGGGATGCGCACCTTCTTCAGGTGGCTGAAAGACTACATTCCCTGAAATGGCTAAAAATTCACCAAACCGGGTACATGCTTCTGTAAAAGATTCGGCAGCACTTCCTATACCGAGTGCAAAAACATTTTCGTGAAAGCTTAGTCTGACTGGATTTTCAGGATTCACTCTTTGCCAGGGTTTCCATGTCACAGGTATTGATAAATAGAGTGAAGCATCTGCATGTAATACATATAATTCACCTGGGGCGTTTTCCGAAATGGAATTAAAGGACTCTTCCAGCAATTCCGAAATGGGTTCAACAGAAATCCATGCTTGTAAACCGGTTGACGTAAGCGTATTCAAAACAAAAGAACCAGCATTTACAATACGAAAAGTACCCTTTACGGAAACCAATTCCTTGTAAATAATTATTAATGCCCGGATACCTGCTGAGCTTAGAAATGTAATTCTTCCGGCATCAATGACCAGGTGATGTAATCCCTGGCGTATGTGAGTCAGCAATGTATCGGTAAAATACTCTGACCATGTGGCATCAAGCCGGCCATCAGCTTTTATGAGTAAATATTCCCCCTTTTTTTCATGGGCGAGTTGCATGTCTAATTCTGTTGTTTTGGAATGTAAGGTATTGATTTTAACATCAGTTCTTTAGAAATTCTGAGCATGTACCTGTTGGCAAGCATATGATTAATGATCAGTTTTTCTGACTGCGTATTGTTGAAAGGTATATTCCCGGGATTTTCACCGCCAAGCACGCGGACTGCCTTTTGAGCTGCTTCAATACCTGCATCATAATAATCACGTGCAAGGCAAAGTGTACCTCCATCAGCCATCTGATCGCTGTCAAAAACAAATACAGGTAATTGCTTTTCAGCAGCTTTGCGGGCAATGAGTGCAAATCCGGGGCGCGTCAGGTTATCAACGATCTGACCAACCAACTGAATGTCTTTACTGCATAACTCAGCCGTAGCCTGTGGCACATCAGCACTGGTGGTCACCGGAATGGCGATAAGTTCAATACCTTCTTTTTGAAGTTCTTCAGCGAACCAGTTTTTATAAAGTTCGCTATTGATTTCAGCAGGTGTGAAAAGTGTTCCCACACGTTTTGTTCCGGGCATTGTTTCCCTGATAATATCAACCATACCTTCAAAAGGTGAACGTGTGGTAATTCCGGTTACATTAAGGAGATGATCGGTTTCACTTTTTCCGGCTCCTGCCTGCACACCGTCACCAACACAGGTAAAAACAATTTTTGTATGTGTTCCGGCCTGGCGTAATGCTGCCTGCAACGTCGGTGTTGAGATGGTCATCAGCAAATCAACTCTTTCCGAACGTATAGTATTCATGATGCTCGATAGCGTGGACATATCGCCCTGTGCATTGTAAATCTTCATATTGTAATCAAGGCCTTCTTTCAGGCCTGCCTGTGCCAGACCATCGAGCAGTCCATCGCGCCCACGCTCGGCAAACGAAGTTTCGCTGTAGAGTACCACTCTGAGTTTGTAAGGAGTCGCATGTGATGGTCTTACATTCATTCCTTTGGGCTCAATTTTGATCTGAACCTCTGTTTCAGTGATAGGAAGTTCACTGGGAGGCACCCCGGCTATGATTTTTGCTACCATTTTCCCGGATTGCTTTCCCCATTCGAAAAAGCTGTCACCATAAGCACCTGTCGCGCCCTGTTCGACTAACTTGGGTTCAGTGGCAAAAATGGGAATACCCGCTGCTTTGGCAATCTTATAGATAGATGGAAATCCGGTATTTGCCAGGTTATCAGCTGAAATAATAATTGCTTTTGCACCCCGTTGTATCAGCGATTGAGTAGCTATTCCCAATTCTGAAACTGTGGAGGCCGTGGCCTCTAATACATTGATATTCCTTTCTTTACTTACCTGGCGCAATTTATCGACTGAGAGTACCGAGTTCATCTGTGCGGCATCATAAACAATTCCAACAGATGTAATAGATGGGTCATATTTCCTGGCCATATCAAGCAGGGAGTCTAATGGTGGATTATCATGAACTCCGCAAATATTTCCGGGACGCCCTTTTGTGAAGAGATTCATTTTTGCGGGATCGCTGCAAACGGTAAACACAACCGGTATGTCGATAATCCTGTTGGCAACAGCAATCATTACGGGCGTGGTGACAGTCACAATTACATCAGGCTTCTCATGTATGGCCGCTTCGATGATTTGCGGCAATTGAGCCATTTCACCCTGGGCATTGAATTTCTTGATAATATAGTCTTCGTTGGGTTTTAATCCTTTTTCCTGCATTCCTGCTTCAACACCATGCTCAGCTTCTTCACCCAGCAGGTTTTCTATGAGATTAATGACCGCAACAATTGCCGGCCGACCATGATGCATTGCTACATTTAAATATCGGTCAGCGCTTTTTATCATTTCGGCATTTGGTTTAATCCCGGCTGCTTTCAAGTCTGCAAAATCAAGAATAGCAGGTTCATGGATGCCTGATATATTGTTTTTATCCAGCAACGCTTGTACTACCTGATTGATATTCCAATCCTGTCCTAACGATGCAAGCACTTTATAATTAAGATTAAACTGCTCCGGGATTATGTTGTCAATTCGAAAAGTGGCAGGCGAAACTCCTTTCAGGATGGCTGCAGCTATATCAGCAGTGTATACTCCGACGGTAAAATAATCCGCACCAAGTCCAAAAAGCGCTCCGGCAGTTGCATCGAAAGGATCATTGGTGAAAACAGGTATATTGTGCTGACCAGCAATTTGAATAATCAGTTTTGAGGAAGATACTGCTACCGCATCGGCGGCAATCCAGATAGCTTGTATATTTTGAGAAGCTATAGATCTGACTGCGTCCGGAACCTCAGAAGTATTTGTAGCATTAGCCTCTATTAATCCGAGTTGCAGATCCTTGCAAATTATCCTGGCTTCCCGCAGACAAGCCTCTGAGCATTGCTCACCTGGATTCCAGACCACACCAACCCTTTGAAGGTTGGGATTCATCTCTTTAATGATTGTAAATGCATGTCTTACGGGTTGAAATGTGCCGATTCCAGCCATATATTCGGGGTGATTTTCGGGTTCGGGGCCGGTAATCCCAACACCTGCCCCATAGGGGTCAGTTACAGCACCAAAAACATGAGGTTTCCGTACATTTTGATTTGCTTTTGAATATATCTGAAGAGCCAGTGTGCTTGATGTAATTACAATATCGTAAGGGCCGTTGGCAATTTCCCATGCAATGGAATTGGCAACGCTGTAATCCATTTGTGGATTGAAAAGCTTAACATTATGCTTATCTGGTGCAATATGGCCAAGTTGTTGAAGTTGATGAATTACCCCGCGTACATGTGCATCGAGCACGGTGGTTGAGGATATCTGCATTATAGCAATGGAAGGGAATTTTTGTTTTTCCTCATCCGGATATTTTTGTCGCTGTTCCAGGTCGGAAAGCAGCAAAACACCAGAACTTGCTGCAATCAGCGTAAGCGCCAGCCATACATCCCTGATAAGATTTTTCATTAAGGACTTTGATAATGTAATCCGGCTAATAATTTCTTTCGGATTATTTATTAATGTTTGCAAAAATAAGCAGAAATACATGTTTTCCTACAAGTCATTCAATTTTGTGTACCGGAGGCACATTTCGCAAAATTGCATAATATGCAGTAGCGTTTGTAAGTTCTGTAATTACTGTCATAGTAATTATATCAACCTGACGCATATTTAATTCTTAACATTCAAGACGGTGCCTGGCTTTTCCAATGAGTTCTCAGCTGGTTTGCGATGATGATTTTTCTTTCTATATCCTTAAACCATTAATACTACCTTTGTAAATTCATAAAATCTGTCATGAATAGGTACTCATTCTCCTTGATACTCATATTTTTTTGTACAGTGCTGGAAATTTCGGCTCAGGCAAGGAATGACAGTATAATCATGCTTGAAGGTATTGAGGTGAAAGATCGAGCACTGAAAAATATGTTTCCGGTTAATATGTTGGATATTAAGTTACTGGAGCGTAATGCTGTTGCAGATTTGGGTGAAGCTCTACGTTCTCAGCCCAATATCAGTGGCATCAGACGTGGGGGCTATGCAATTGATCCCGTAATTCGTGGTTTTCGTTACAATCAGATCAATACTTTTTTAGACGAGGGTATTCATATCGAAGGAGGTTGTCCGAACCGCATGGATCCAATCTTGGCACATATTGGAAATGAAGATATTAAAAAGCTGGAAATCGTACACGGACCATATCTTTTAAAATATGGAACTTCATTGGGTAGCAGCATCAGAGTGGTTACCAGAAGTTATAATCCATATGGAAACAGAAAAATTCAGGCATCATCTTTAAGCAGTTATGATGCTAACCGCAAAGGTTTTCGTCAATTTATCAGGATGCAGGGATCAACGCCTGATTTTTATTTTGGCTTTTCGGCAGGACTTAACCATTTTGGTAATTATTCAGACGGAAACAAAAAAGAATGGAGTACAGCGTTTAAAAAATATACCGTTAACAGCGAAGCAGGATTTAAAACATCACCCCTACAGCAAATCCAAGTTTCTTATAAAGGTTCATTTGCCAGCGATGTGAAATTTCCTGCTTTACCAATGGATGAAACTAAGGATAATACCCATATTTTCTCAGCCGTTTACACCACTTCCAGTCCACGGAATACTGATGATATATCAAATATCTCTGCTTATTTTTCCTCTGTTTATCACAAGATGGATAACAGACACAGACCTCAGTACGATTCCGTTATCCCTCCTTACCAGGGTAAAATGCAGGCTGTAGCCAAAGTTAATACACGAAGCAGTGGGATTCGTATTTTCAGGCAGCGCAAAATCAGAGGATTGTTGTTTGATGGAGGTTTTGATGCAGGCTATATACAAAAATCAGGCGACCGCTACGTAAGAATGATCATGTTAATGGATAGTTCGGTTTATATAAACGAAAAGGAATTTACTCTTTGGGATCATGCCGAAATCATGAATACAGGATTATTTGCCGGATTTTCATCTCATGAAGGTACTTTTGAGTTCTCTGCTACAATAAGAACTGACCTGAATTATTCAACATCTTCCGATACTCTGTTTATTGAGAAAAACGAACAGGTTTATTACGATGCACAACCTCACATCCGGGCTTTTTGGAGTTTGGGTGTAAATGTAGCTTTCAATATAAAAACCAATTGGCGATTGACAGTGGGTTTAGGGCGGGGTGTGCGTCCGCCTGATCTTTCAGAGCGATATATTCAATTTCTCGCTACAGGTTTCGATCGTTTTGATTATCTTGGAAATCCATATCTGAAACCGGAAGTAAACTATCAGGCTGATCTCACCGTTGATTACTCCGCTAAAGAGATTCAGTTTTTTGCAAACTTCTTTCGCTCCGATATAAGGAATTTTATCACCGGAAAGATGTTGCCGCCCTCGGTAGCCCGTCCGCAAAGTATGGGAGCATCTGGAGTGAAACAATTTACAAACACCGACAGGGCAATTTTCTATGGTTTTGAAACAGGAGTAACTGTTACACCGGTTAATAATCTGCTAACTTCGTGGACAGTGGGATACACATATGCATATTTTCCACATATTGAAAAAATCATTCTTATCAATGGGCAAGCTGCGGGTACAGAAACTCTATCAAATGACCCTGTACCCGAAATGCCGGCATTGGAATCGCTTATCAGGGTGAGTTATCAAATGTTTCAAAAACGTCTTCAACCATCTTTTGAAATCAGAGCAGTTGCTGCACAGATGCAAAATTCAAAAGCAAGTTATGAAGATGTTACTCCTGGTTTCATTCTTGCCAACTTTGAAATTAGCTGGCAGTTACTGAAAAAAGCCCGTATGATTGCAGGGATTTCAAATTTGTTTAATATTGCATATTATGAGCATTTGAACAGGAGGATAATAGGAACAAATGAAAATTTCTATGAACCGGGCAGAACAGTATTTGTAAACCTTAGAATGAAATTGTGAAAACCGTTTCCTGCCGCGTGTATAGAAGATTCATACAGGTATTGGATATGATGAAACATGAAAACAACGTAACAGGAATTTCATAAAATCGGAGGCAGATGCTGTGAGGAGGACAATAGTTTGGTAGATTTAGTATACTTGTCTAATTATCAAACGATTAAATACGGAAATCTTAAAAACTCTTAAACAAATACAAGAAACGCAATTATTTTCGTTTTAACAATAGTTGGGAAAATGGCAGGGATGCCAGTCAGTTTTGCAATCTTTTCTGGTTTTTAAGCTTTTTCAGTTGTTCCAGATCAGTATAAATTGTGTTTTCAGCTACCTTTGCCGCAAGAAAAGCAAAGTACTAATTCAAACCTAATTACTTAGCCCTGATGAAAATATACTATTACCTGTTTATAGCTCTTTTCCTGTTCCATCCTGATGCATTTACACAACAGATAATTCCTCAAAACGATACCATCTCGGGAGTTTCAGAATTTGAAGCTGAATTTTCCTCTGCAGACGATGCTTTTGAGAATGACAGCATTCCTCTGTCCGACTCATTGGCAACTTATGATATAATGAACCAGGGTCCGATTCTCGATATGCTTGACAGCCTGCTATTTTCTTCATTTTTTGCAGGTAATGGTTATAAAGCCGATACTGCTTCGCTCAATATTTATGGATTTCAGCCAAATGAAATACCAACCTACCCGGATTCAGTCTATTTTGATCGCATTAGCAGGCTCAATACCCAAACACCTATTGAGTTGTCTTACAACATGCAGGTGAAGGAGTTCATTGGATTGTACGCACATAAGAAAAGACAACTTACCTCACGTATTTTAGGCCTTGCCGAGCTTTACTTTCCTTTGTTTGAAGAACACTTGGATCGTATGAACCTGCCACTTGAGCTTAAATATCTTGCAGTGGTTGAATCTGCGCTCATCCCGAATGCCCGCTCACGGGCAGGAGCAACCGGATTATGGCAATTCATGTATGGAACCGGGAAATTATACCAACTGAGTGTTAATTCATTTGTTGATGAACGAAGCGATCCTTACAAATCAACTCTGGCGGCAGCCGAACATTTACGCGATCTTTACAAATTATATAATGATTGGTTGCTGGCACTGGCAGCCTATAACAGCGGTGCAGGAAATGTCAACAGGGCAATTCGGCGGTCTGGAGGCAAAATGAATTTTTGGGAGATAAGCCATTACCTCCCACGGGAAACAAGGGGTTATGTTCCGGCATTCATAGCGGTTGTCTATGTTATGAATTATGCAGCCGAGCATAACCTGTATCCAATTACTCCGGCATTCATGCATTATGATGTTGACACGGTCATGGTAAAAGATGTGTTGTCGTTTGAACAGATTTCTGAGAAGCTAAAGATTCCAGCCGAGCAACTGGCTTTTTTAAACCCTTCATACCGCCATGGAATCATTCCTTCAACTGCTGAGAATCAATATGTATTGAGGTTACCCAGGCAATATGTTACGGAATTTTTTGCTGTGGAGCAGGAATTATATGCTTATAAAACACAGAAGGGTATTGAACGTGAGAATCTGCTTGCAAGAATGGAAAATATCAAAGAACAACAATACCACCGCGTTAAGAGCGGTGAAACTTTGGGTGGTATTGCAAAAAGGTATCATTGTTCAGTCAATGAACTCAAACGTTGGAATAATCTCAGAAGTAATATAATCCATATTGGTCAGCGGCTTATTGTTCATCCGGGAGGAGGATACAAGGCTTCATCTATCACTACCGCTTCTGCAAGTGCTTCAGGGGGTATCACATATCATACAGTAAGAAAAGGTGAAAGTCCGGGAATTATAGCTACTCGCTATAAGATTACAGAAAGCGACCTTCGTAAATGGAATAATCTTAATGAAAAAACCGTCATACATCCAAACCAGAAACTCATCGTTTCCGATCCGGCAAAGAAATCTTCAGTATCTTCTTCGCAAGATTCAAATCTGCAGAAAAAGTATATCTATTATACGGTTCAGCAGGGAGATACTTTATGGGACATTGCAAACAAGTATAAGGGTGTTACCGTGGAGCAAATCAGGGAATGGAATAATCTGAAAAATACTGACCGCCTGCAACCCGGACAAAAGCTCAGAGTGGGCGTCACGGGTTGAAGTTTTACGGAGTTTAATGTTACAAAAGGTAACATCAGACTTCCCGAGGAGTTTTTAAATTGCTTGGATTCGTTTTAACATTGAATACTCATTCACCATGATCTTTAAAAAATCATAATCATGTGGCAATTAAAATTCTTCCTTTTCCTGGGCGCGTCAACACTGACATTCATATCCTGCAATTCTGATGAACGCGCCATTCCCAATTCCATCGGAAAATCTTCCGAAATGCTTGTGGTAATTGAAAAGCATTATTGGAACAGCCTTCCTGGCGAAGCAATCAGGGACTTTTTCGGGCAGGATATGGAAGGACTGCCGCAGCCGGAGTCCTCTTTTCAGCTTTCATCAGTGCCAGAATCGGATTTCACTTCCATCCTGGTTTCTCATCGAAATATTTTCATTGCGAATATCAAACCTGAATTTTCCCAATCTTTTATTGAAACAAAACGAGACCTTTGGGCAAAGCCGCAACGCGTTGTGAAAATCAATGCCAGTTGCGATACAGCCTTTCTCTGGCTATTTAAAGAAAATGGAAATGCTTTTCTAAAATTGTACGAACAGACAGAAAGAGAGCGTATTCAAAAAGCCTTCGGATCGGTGCTTAATCAGCAAGTTAGAAAGGAATTGATTGAGAACTTTGGTTTTTCACTGGTAATCCCATCGGGCTACTTCATTGCTAAAAATTTACCAGGATTTATGTGGATCAGACGTGAAACTGCTGAAGTGAGTCAATCTATCCTGATATATTCATACGACTATAATGATACCATAGCCTTTGAACCAGGCCGGATAATCACGATGCGTAACATTGTTACAGCACAGCATGTACCAGGGACTTTTGATGGA